>NZ_JBHUYG010000001.1:0-145234 GCF_042668795.1 Pedococcus sp. NPDC057267
CGGTCCGTCTGCACCGCAGACGGACCGTCACCCTCAGGAACCCCCGCAGGTCAACGCAGGTGCGCCGGCCACGTCTCCTGCGACCCGTGGGCCGACAGCAGGGCCGCTGCCTGCAGCCGCGAGTGCACGCCCAGCTTCGTGAGCAGGTTCTGCACGTGCGTGCGGGCGGTGCTGCGCTGCACGCCGAGCGAGGTCGCCATCTCCTCCGTAGTCTGGCCGTCCATGATGCAGCGCATCACCTGCCACTCGCGGTCGGTGAGGAACTGCAGGGCCCACAGCGGGTCGTCCGACGACTTCTGCGGCCGCAGCGCGCGCTGCAGCAGCGACGGTTCCACCGCGAGCTGGCCGCGCACGGCCCGGTCGAGCATCTCGACGATCTCGACGATGGGCTTCTCCTTGCCGACGTAGCCTGACGCGCCCTCGGCGATCGCCCGGCCGACGATGGCGTGGTCGGCCTCGGCCGACAGCATCACGACCTTGGTCGACGGCGACAGCTCCCGGATGCGGTGGATCGCCGTGAGCGACGTCCCGCCCGGGAAGTTCACGTCGAGCAGGCACACGTCCGGGTGGTGCTCGGCGACCGCCTCGACCGCCTCGTCGGGCGACTCGGCGAGCGCCAGGACCTCATGACCCCGCGCTCCCAGCGCGAGGCCCAGGGCCTCGAGCAGGAGCAGGTGGTCGTCGCAGACCACGATTCTCACGAGGCCACCGACCTCAGGCCCGACGGGGTCAGGCGGATGTCCGCCTCGACACCGCCGCCGGAACCGCCGTGGATGTCGAACGACCCCCCGCACGACGCGACCATCGCCCGCGTCGTCGTCAGGCCGAGCGACGTGCGCGACGAGATCTTGCCCAGACCCGGGCCGTCGTCGACGACGCTCAGGTGCACACCGTGAGGGTCCTGGTGGACCCCGACCCGGACGTGCCCGTCCTCGCCGGCCGCCCGGACCGCGTTGTCGAGCACGCAGGCGAGCGCCCGGCTCAACGCCACCGGCCGGGCCGACGCGTACGCGACGGTGTCCCCGACGAGCTCGATCTCGCAGTCCGCGGTCGCCCGCGCCCGCTCGACCCCACGGGCCGCCACCTCGACGACGTCCGTCGGGACGACCGCGTCGGTGGCACCCCCTCCGAGGCTGGCCTCGACCAGCTCGGCGAGCCAGCGCGCCTGCCCGGCGATGACGTCGAACTTGCGGTTCGTGTCCCCACCCTCCGTGCCTGC
Source organism: Pedococcus sp. NPDC057267 (assembly GCF_042668795.1). Classification (NCBI taxonomy): domain Bacteria; kingdom Bacillati; phylum Actinomycetota; class Actinomycetes; order Micrococcales; family Intrasporangiaceae; genus Pedococcus; species Pedococcus sp. NPDC057267. The sequence goes on from NZ_JBHUYG010000001.1 coordinate 1,220, forward strand.
CATCAGCAGGATGGCCGCAAGCGGCTGCCGCAAGTCGTGCAGCAACGCTCGAACGGTGTCGATCTCCCCTCCAGCGACTGGGCGCTGGACCTCCTGAACCACTGCAACCATGTGCATTCCCTCACAACCCGCGAGCCGGGGACCTGCACCCCCTGTGAGGCCCCCTGTGGCTCTGCGACCGCTCAAAAGTAGGACGCTGGAAAGAGGAGCAGCAATAGTCATTCGGGACTAGGCGATTCCACCGATTTCCCGCGGTTGCCTTTCGTCGGGGGAGAATGCCTTTCATGGCGATGACCAGCAACGACGGATCCGGCCGACCTGCAGAGCAACACGTGTGGGGAGGTCTCACGATGTGGCGGGAAGCAGTGTCCGAGATGGACAACAATGCCTACCTCCTGCGCTGTTCGCGCACGGGCGAGCTGCTCCTCGTCGACGCCGCCGACGACGCCGAGCGGCTGCTCCGGCTGGTCGAGGGGGCCGGCGGGGACCTGCGCACGGTCGTCACGACGCACCAGCACTGGGACCACCACCGGGCCCTGGCCGAGGTCGTCGCGGCGACCGGCGCGTCGACAGCGTGCGGCGCCGACGACGCCGACGGTATGCCGGTCCCTCCGGACCGCCTGCTGGCCCAGGGTGACGTGGTGCAGGTGGGCGAGGTGTCCCTCGAGGTCGTGCACCTGCGGGGACACACGCCGGGCTCGGTGGCGCTGGCCTACCGCGACCCGGACGGCCCGACCCAGCTCTTCACCGGCGACTCACTCTTCCCGGGCGGTGTCGGCAACACGAAGAACCCGGGCCAGAGCTTCGAGTCCCTGATCGAGGACGTGACCACCCGCGTGTTCGAGGTCTACGACGACGACACCGTGGTGTGGCCGGGCCACGGCGCGAACACCACGCTCGGGGTGGAGCGGCCGCACCTGCCGGAGTGGCGCGCCCGGGGCTGGTGAGCGGGACGGGCGCACGGCGGACCGTGGCGCAGGCCGTCCGGCCCGGCTCACTAGAGTCGCCGACTGTGACGCCCCGCCAGCCCCCTGCTCCTCCCCTGCTGCTGGTGCTGGCGGCGATCGCATCGGTCCAGTTCGGGGGTGCCCTCGCGGCCACGCTGGTCCCCGAGATCGGGGCGGGCGGCTCGGTGGTGCTGCGCCTGCTGTTCGCCACCGCGATCCTCGGCCTGCTGGCGCGGCCCCGGCTGCGGGGGCACTCGCGGCGTGCGTGGCTCGTCGTCGTCGGCTTCGGGCTCGCCCTGGGGCTGATGAACCTGGCCTTCTACGCCTCGCTCGCGCGGCTGCCCATCGGGGTGGCGGTGACGGTCGAGTTCCTCGGGCCGCTCACCCTCGCCAGCGTCCTGTCCCGGCGGGCGCGCGACCTCGCGGCCGTGGGCGCCGCTGCCGTCGGGGTGGTCCTCATCTCCGAGGCCCTCGACACGCCCTGGCACCGGCTCCAGTGGGCTGGGCTGGGGCTGGCGGCGCTCGCGGGTGCGTGCTGGGCGGCATACATCGTCGCGAGCCGGCACGCCGGTCGCGAGTTCAGTGGCCTGGATGGCCTGGCGCTGGCCATGGGGGTGGCGCTGCTCGTCGGCCTGCCCTTCGGAGCCGGGTCGGTGCCGAGCTGGAGCGGCGAGGCCGTGGTCAAGGGCCTCGGGATCGCGGTCCTGTCCTCGGTGCTGCCGTACTCGCTCGAGCTCGCGGCGCTGCGCCACCTGAGCCCCCGGACGTTCGGGGTGCTGCTCAGCCTCGAGCCGGCCGCGGCCGCGCTCGCCGGGCTGCTCGTGCTCGACCAGCGCCTGCACCCCACCCAGCTGGTGGGCATGGGGCTGGTCGTGCTGGCCAGCGCCCTGGTCATGGGCGCCGGCCAGCCACGGGACCCGGCCGCCTCAGGAGGCTGACCGCTCCACCTCGGACTGGCGCTCGTCGCGCCGCGTCTTCCACAGGCTGGCGACGGTCGTCACGCCGAGGATGACGACGATGGCGCCGAGCGAGACCGAGATCGGGATGTCGGGGGCGGCCTCCACGTGCTTGCCGCCGTTGATGAACGGCAGTTCGTTCTCGTGCAGGGCGTGCAGCACGAGCTTGACGCCGATGAAGGCGAGCAGGACGGCCAGCCCGATGGTGAGGTAGACGAGCTTCTTGAGCAGGCCGCCGATGAGGAAGTACAGCTGGCGCAGGCCCATCAGAGCGAAGAGGTTCGCGGTGAGGACGAGGTACGGCTCCTTGGTGAGGCCGTAGATCGCGGGGATGGAGTCGAGCGCGAAGAGCAGGTCGGTCGTGCCGAGCGCCACGATGACGATGAACATCGGGGTGGCCAGCTTCTTGCCGTCGACCTTCGTGAACAGCTTCGGCCCGTCGTACTCCTTGGTGGCGGGGAAGCGTCGCTCCACCCAGCGCATGAAGCCGTTCTCCTCGTACTCCTCGTCGTCGTCGCCGTTCTCCCGGGCCAGCTTGACCGCGGTGTAGATGAGGAACGCGCCGAAGATGTAGAAGACCCAGGAGAACTGGTTGATGGCAGCCGCACCGACCGCGATGAAGATTCCGCGCAGGATGATGGCGATGACGATGCCGACGAGCAGGGCCGTCTGCTGCAGCTTCTCGGGCACGGCGAAGCGGGCCATGATCAGCAGGAAGATGAAGAGGTTGTCGACCGACAGCGAGTACTCGGTGAGCCAGCCGGCGTAGTACTCGGTCATGAACTTCGCACCGGCCTGGTCGTGGGTGAACCACCAGACGCCGACGCCGAAGACCAGGGCCGCGCCGACGTAGACCGCCAGCGCGAGGCTGACCTCCTTCGTCGTCGGCACGTGCGGCCGGCGGGCCACGACGAAGATGTCGAAGAGCAGCACCGCGGCCATGAGGCCGATGGTGAGGTACCAGACCCAGGGGGCGACCTCCATCTGCGTGGTGGTGGTCGCTGCAAGCGTGGTCACGGTCAAGGGTCCTCCGGTCACGACGAGGTGGCCGGAGGTCTCTCCCGCCCCGTGAGGTGCGGACCGGAGCCCCGGGCTGCAAGCCGTGATGACGAGGACACCGCGATGGGGATACTCCCCTCCGATTAACCCGACCAGTCTCCCAGACCGCCGCGGACGGCCCCAAATCGAGTCCAGCCCGCGGCGGGTCGGACTACTTGGTCGCCTCGGACATCTGGCGCAGCTCCTTCTTGAGGTCGCCGATCTCGTCGCGCAGCCGGGCGGCCAGCTCGAAGTGCAGGTCTGCGGCCGCCTGGTGCATCTGCGTCGACAGCTCCTGGATGAGGTTGGCCAGGTCGTTGGCCGGCATCCCGCGGAGCCGGTCCGCGGCAACCCCGGCGTCGGCCTGGACCGTGCCCCGGCCGCCGCGCTGACCGGTCTTGCCCCGCGACTGCGTGCGCCCCGAGCCGATGAGCGCCTCGGTGTCGGCGTCCTCGCGCTGGATGAGGTCGGTGATGTCGGCGATCTTCTTGCGCAGCGGCTGCGGGTCGACCCCGGCCTCCTTGTTGTAGGCGATCTGCTTCTCGCGACGGCGCTGGGTCTCCTCGATCGCCTCCTGCATCGAGGGCGTGACCGAGTCGGCGTACATGTGGACCTGGCCGGAGACGTTGCGGGCGGCGCGGCCGATCGTCTGGATGAGCGACCGGGCGGAGCGCAGGAAGCCCTCCTTGTCGGCGTCGAGGATGCTCACGAGCGACACCTCGGGCAGGTCGAGGCCCTCGCGGAGCAGGTTGATGCCGACGAGCACGTCGTACTCGCCCATCCGCAGCTCGCGCAGGAGCTCGACCCGGCGGAGCGTGTCGACCTCGCTGTGCAGGTAGCGGACGCGCACCCCCTTGTCGAGCAGGTAGTCGGTGAGGTCCTCGGCCATCTTCTTGGTGAGGGTCGTCACGAGGACGCGCTCGTTCTTCCTGGTGCGCTCGCCGATCTCGTGCAGCAGGTCGTCGATCTGGCCCTTGGTCGGCTTGAGGATGACCTCGGGGTCGATGAGGCCGGTCGGACGGATGATCTGCTCGACGACCCCCGTCGCCTGGGCCAGCTCGTAGGGGCCGGGCGTCGCCGACAGGTAGACCGTCTGCCCGATCCGCTCGAGGAACTCCTCCCACTTCAGCGGGCGGTTGTCCATGGCGGACGGCAGCCGGAACCCGTGGTCGACGAGCATGCGCTTGCGCGACATGTCGCCCTCGTACATGGCGCCGATCTGCGGGACGGTGACGTGCGACTCGTCGATGACGAGCAGGAAGTCCTCGGGGAAGTAGTCGAGCAGCGTGTTGGGCGCGGTGCCCCGGGCTCGGCCGTCGATGTGCATCGAGTAGTTCTCGATGCCCGAGCACGAGCCGACCTGGCGCATCATCTCGATGTCGTACGTGGTGCGCATGCGCAGGCGCTGGGCCTCGAGCAGCTTGTTCTGCTTCTCCAGCTCGGCCAGGCGGTCGGCCAGCTCGAGCTCGATGCCGCGGATCGCCCGCTCCATCCGCTCCGGGCCGGCGACGTAGTGCGTGGCGGGGAAGACGTACATCTCCTCCTCCTCGCGCATCACCTCACCGCTGATCGGGTGCAGCGTGTAGATCCGCTCGATCTCGTCGCCGAAGAACTCGATGCGCACCGCGAGCTCCTCGTACACCGGGATGATCTCGACGGTGTCGCCGCGCACGCGGAAGGTCCCGCGGGTGAAGGCGAGGTCGTTGCGGGTGTACTGCATCTGCACGAAGCGGCGCAGCAGGTCGTCGCGGTCGACCTGCTGGCCGACCTTGAGCCGAGCCATCCGGTCGACGTACTCCTGCGGGGTGCCGAGGCCGTAGATGCACGAGACGGACGCGACCACGACCACGTCGCGGCGGGTCAGCAGCGAGTTGGTCGCGCTGTGCCGCAGCCGTTCGACCTCGTCGTTGATGGAGGAGTCCTTCTCGATGTAGGTGTCCGTCTGCGGGATGTACGCCTCGGGCTGGTAGTAGTCGTAGTAGGAGACGAAGTACTCGACGGCGTTGTGCGGCAGAAGCTCGCGGAACTCGTTGGCCAGCTGTGCGGCCAGGGTCTTGTTCGGCGCCATCACGAGGGTGGGGCGCTGCACCTGCTCGATCAGCCAGGCGGTGGTGGCGGACTTGCCCGTGCCGGTCGCGCCCAGCAGGACGGTGTCCTTCTCCCCCGCCTTGATCCGCCGGGACAGGTCGGCGATGGCCACGGGCTGGTCACCGGCGGGCTGGAACTCGGAGACCACCTCGAACGGGGCCACCGTGCGCTGCAGGTCGGTCGTGGGACGCATGGATCCACCGTATGCCGTGCCACCGACACCGCGCCCGGCGCGGGGCTGTCCCACCCCCGCGCTAGCGTGTGCCCGCCCTGCTCCCCTGCCCCCGGAGGTCCTCCGTGCCAGCCCCGGCGACGACGCCACCGCTCACCCGCCGCGGCATACCGGTCGACCCCCGCCTGCGCGTGCTCGCGCTCGGCACGTTCGTCAACCGGGCGGGCGCGGGAGCGACCCTGACCACCTTCGCCCTGTACTTCACCCGTGAGGTGGGCCTGGCGGCCGCGCAGGTCGGCCTGGCCCTCTCGATCGCCGCCGTCGTCGGCATGGTGGCGCAGGTGCCCCTCGGCCACCTCGGCGACGTCCGCGGGCCGCGCGAGGTCATGGCGCTCCTCACCGCGGCGTTCGGTGCGGTGGGGCTGCTCTTCCTGGTGGTGCGTGACTTCTGGGCCCTCACGGCGGTCCTCGCCGTCGTCACCGCGCTCCAGAACGGCGGCGGCGCCGTGCGCAACGGCTACATCGGCCGCATCGCGGTCGGGGGCTCCGGCGTCGCCTTCAAGGCGTACCTCCGGGCGGTCACCAACCTGGCCATGTCGCTCGGCGCGGCCATGGGCGGTGTCGCGCTGTGGATCGACCGGCCCTGGGCCTACCTGGCCGTCTTCGCGATCGACGGCGTCACGGGCATCGTCGCCGGCCTGGTCAGCCTGCGACTCCCCCACCTGCCACCGGCACCAGCCCGAGCCGCCGGGGAGCCCCGGCTGGCCGTGCTGCGGGACACGCCCTACGTGGTCGTCACGCTGCTCACCGGCGTTGTGGCGATGCACTTCGTGGTGATGGAGGTCGGCATCCCGCTGTGAATCAGCCAGCACACGAGTGCCCCGACGGCCATGGTCGCCGTCCTGCTCGTCCTCAACACCGTGGCCGTGACCCTGTTCCAGGTCCGCATGACGCGAGGGGTCGACGGGGTGACCGAGTCGGCCCGGGCCATGGTCCACGGCGCCGTCGGGATCGCCCTCGGGTTCGCCGTGATCGCCACGTCCGGATGGCTCGGGCCGGTCGGCGCAGCAGCGGTCCTCGTCGTGGGCGCTGCCGTGCACGTCGTGGGCGAGATGCGCTCCAGCGGCGGCCAGTGGGGTGTGCAGATGGGCCTGGCACCGCAGGAGCGGCAGGGGCAGTACCAGGGCTTCGCCGGGCTCGGGTTCTCCCTGTCGAACGTCGTGGCCCCCACGCTCATCACCCTGCTGTGCATCGAGTGGGGCTGGCCGGGGTGGCTGGTGCTGGGCGGGCTGGTCCTCGGGGCGGCGCTGGCGCTGGGGCCCGCGACCGCCTGGGCACAGCGCACGCGCGACCGCTACGGCGCCCTCTCCGCCACGGGCTGAGACGTCGCTGCACCCCTCGGTCGCCGGGCGTTGACTGGCCGGGTGGACCTCGCGACCGTCGGCACCGCCCGCCGTTGGGGCATGCTGGCGGCCAGCACCGCGGCGCAGGCGTCCGGTGCGGTGGCCCTGCACGGACCGGCGTTCCTCATCCCGGTGCTGCACCGGCGCGGCGGGTTGTCCCTGCCGGCCGCAGGCATGGTCGCCGCGGCGCCCACGATCGGCGTCATGCTCTCCCTCGTCGCCTGGGGCCTGCTGGTGGACCGTCGCGGCGAGCGGCTCGCGCTGGTGTCCGGGCTCGCGGCGGCCGGCGCCTGCTCCGTCGCCGCCGCGTGGGGTTCGGGCGTCGCGTGGTGGTCGGCCTGGCTGGTGCTCGCCGGAGCCGCGGCCGGCGCCGCGAACGCAGCGAGCGGTCGGGTGGTCGTCGGCTGGTTCCCCGTGCAGCGACGCGGTCTGGCCATGGGGATCCGGCAGATGGCCCAGCCGCTCGGCGTCGGGTTCGCCGCCGTCACGATGGCCCCGCTGGCGGACGCGCACGGAGTCCGGGCGGCCCTCCTCGTTCCGGCCGTCGCTGCCGTCCTGGCCCTCGCGGCGGTCGCTCTCGTGGTCCTCGACCCGCCGCGGCCCGCCCGGACGGTCGAGCACACCGCCAGTCCCTACCGGGGTGACCGCACGCTGGCCCGCGTGCACGGTGTCTCGATGCTGCTGGTGGTGCCGCAGTTCCTCGTCTGGACCTTCGGGCTGGCGTGGCTCGTCGACGACCGCGGGTGGTCCGCCGGCTCGGCGGGAGTCCTCGTCGCGGTGACGCAGGTGGCCGGCGCCCTCGGGCGCATCGCCGCCGGCGCCTGGTCCGACCGGGTCGGCAGCAGGATGCGGCCGTTGCGCTGGGTCGCCGTCTCCGTCGTGGTGGCGATGCTCGCCCTCGGGGCGACGGCCGCCGCCGGGTGGTCCGTGGCCGCGTTCCTGCTCCTCGTCGCGTCGACCGTGACCGTCGCCGACAACGGGTTGGCCTTCACCGCCGTGGCCGAGCGCGCCGGGCCGTTCTGGTCGGGGCGCGCACTCGGCATCCAGAACACCGGCCAGTTCCTGGCCGCCTCGCTCGTGCCACCCCTCGCGGGGGCGCTGGTGGAGCAGCTCGGGTATGCCGCCGCCTTCGCGGGTGCTGCGGCCTTCGCCGCCGTGGCGCTGCCCCTCGTCCCGGTCCGGTCCGAGGCCCCGCTGCCCGGCTCCCCGGTCAGCGCCGCACCGGCGCCCAGCCGCTGACCCGCACCCACTCCTCGACCCGGGCGTGCACGGCGTCGAACCACGGCTCCTTGGCCTCCGCGTAGGCGTCGACCCCGAGCCCGCTCGCCGCGAGGCGCTGCTTCTCCGCGGCATACTCCTCGCGCGCGGCCCGGTCGGCACGCATCCAGTCGCGGAAGGCGAGGGCCCACCGCCACCCCGGACTGCCGACCTGGCGGACGTGGACGTGCACGAGGCGCCCGGGGTCGGCGCCGGCGTGGAACCGCTTCTCCCACGCCGACCCGACCTTGGCGTTGTCGAACGCCACTGTCCCCGTGCGGGGGAAGCCGGCGTCCCGGAGCCGCTGGACGAGCGCAGGTTCGTCGGCGGCGTCCAGCGAGGCGACGCCCACCTGCAGGTCGATGACGTCCTTGGCCAGGAGGCCCGGCACAGAGGTGCTGCCGACGTGGTCTGCGGTGACGACGATGTCCCCGAACGCGAGGCGGAGCCGTTGCAGCAGGCGCTCGGCCTGGGCCGGCCAGGACGGGTCCGACGGCACGGGGCGCAGGTCGTCGGACCGCGCCGCACGGACGCCGGTGCGCACGTTGAGCTCGAAGGGGACGAGCCGCTCGTGCCACAGCCGGTCGACGGCGGCCTCGAGCTCCGCCTCGGTGCCGCCGTTGTCCAGCCACACGTCGGCGGCTGCCCGGCGCTCCCCCTCGGACGCCTGGGCGGCGATGCGGCGGCGGGCGTCCTCGACGTCCATGCCCCTGGCGCCCACGAGCCGGTCGAGCCGCACCTGCTCGTCCGCGTCGACGACCACGACCAGGTGGTAGCCGGGCCCCATGTGCTTCTCGACGAGGAGGGGAACGTCGTGCACGACCACCGCGTCCTCGGGTGCCGCCGCGAACAGCTCCCCCGTGCGGCGCGCGATGAGCGGGTGGGTGATGCCCTCGAGGTCGCGGCGGGCCTGCGGGTCGGCGAAGACGAGCGCCCCGAGGGCGGCACGGTCGAGGGCGCCCTGCCGCGAGACGACACCGGGGCCGAAGCGCTCCACGACCAGCCGCAGCCCGTCGCTGCCGGGGGCCACCACCTCGCGCGCCAGGACGTCGGCGTCGACGACGATCGCACCCAACGCGGAGAACCGTTGCGCGACAGTCGATTTGCCGGAGCCGATCCCGCCCGTGAGCCCGACCCTCAGCATGGGGACACCCTAGTCGCCGGCCCCGGCCCGACGGGTCAGCCCCGTCTCAGTCGGCGAGGCGGGCCGGGAAGCCACCGGTCGCGATCGGCCCCCACCGCGTCGGGGTGATCCGCAGGATCGACTTGCCCTGGTCGAGCATCGCCTGCCGGTACTCGCCCCAGTCGGGGTGCTCGCCGGAGATGTTGCGGAAGTACTCCACGAGCGGCTCCACCGAGTCGGGCACGTCGAGCACCTCGCAGTCGCCGTCGACCTGGACCCAGGCGCCGCCGAAGTCATCGGAGAGGACCATGACGCTGACCTGCGGCCGGTGTCGGGCGTTGGTGGTCTTGGCCCGCTCGGGGTAGGTCGAGATGACGATGCGCCCGCTGTCGTCCACGCCGCCGGTGACAGGGGATGCCTGCGGGCGACCGTCGGACCGCTCGGTCATGAGCACCATGTGGTGGCGGGGGCGGACGAACTCCAGCAGCCCGTCGAGGTCGACCTTGGTGTTCGTGGCGATGGTGCGTGGCATGACGCCATCCAAACACGTCCGGGCACGGCACGAGGCCCGGCCCCCTCGTGGGGACCGGGCCTCGTGGTGTCGACCGTGGTGGCACGCGGTGCGTGCCGGCCGGTCAGTTGCCGGTGAGCTTCTCGCGCAGAGCGGCCAGCGCCTCGTCGGAGGCGAGGGTGCCCTCGGAGGCCGAGGACGAGGACGAGCCCGAGTCCGAGCTGCTGCCACCCGAGGAGTAGGACGTCGCGGTGCCGGCGTTCGAGGCAGCCTCGGCGTCGTCCTTGGCGGCCTGCTCGACCTGGGCCTTGTGGGCCTCCCAGCGGGCGTGGGCCTCGGCGTACTGCTTCTCCCACTTCTCGCGCTGGGCCTCGTAGCCCTCGAGCCACTCGTTGGTCTCCGGGTCGAAGCCCTCGGGGTACTTGTAGTTCCCCTGCTCGTCGTACTCGGCGGCCATGCCGTACAGCGTCGGGTCGAACTCGGACACCGGGGCGCTCTCGTCGTTCGCCTGCTTCAGCGACAGCGAGATGCGGCGACGCTCGAGGTCGATGTCGATGACCTTGACGAAGATGTCGGCCCCGACCTGGACGACCTGCTCCGGCAGCTCCACGTGGCGCTCGGCCAGCTCGGAGATGTGGACCAGGCCCTCGATGCCGTCGTCGACGCGCACGAACGCACCGAACGGGACGAGCTTGGTGACCTTGCCCGGGACGACCTGGCCGATCGCGTGGGTCCGGGCGAAGTGCTGCCACGGGTCCTCCTGCGTCGCCTTGAGCGACAGGGAGACACGCTCGCGGTCCATGTCGACGTCGAGGACCTCGACGGTGACCTCCTGGCCCACCTCGACGACCTCGGACGGGTGGTCGATGTGCTTCCAGGACAGCTCGGAGACGTGGACGAGGCCGTCGACCCCGCCGAGGTCCACGAACGCACCGAAGTTGACGATCGAGGACACGACGCCGGAGCGGACCTGCCCCTTCTGGAGCTCCTTGAGGAAGGTCGTGCGGACCTCGGACTGGGTCTGCTCGAGCCAGGCACGGCGCGACAGGACCACGTTGTTGCGGTTCTTGTCGAGCTCGATGATCTTGGCCTCGATCTCCTTGCCGACGTACGGCTGGAGGTCGCGGACGCGACGCATCTCCACGAGCGAGGCGGGGAGGAAGCCGCGCAGGCCGATGTCGAGGATGAGGCCACCCTTGACGACCTCGATGACGGTGCCGGTGACGACGCCGTCCTCCTCCTTGATCTTCTCGATCGTGCCCCAGGCGCGCTCGTACTGGGCGCGCTTCTTGGACAGGATCAGGCGACCCTCCTTGTCCTCCTTCTGGAGGACCAGGGCCTCGACCTCGTCGCCGACGGAGACGACCTCGGACGGGTCGACGTCGTGCTTGATCGACAGCTCACGCGAGGGGATGACGCCCTCGGTCTTGTAGCCGATGTCGAGCAGGACCTCGTCCCGGTCGACCTTGACGATGCGACCCTCGACGATGTCGCCGTCGTTGAAGTCCTTGATGGTCGCGTCGATCGCGGCAAGGAGGTCTTCCTCAGAGCCAATGTCGTTGATGGCGATCTGAGGGGCGGTCTTCTCGACCGTGCTGGCAGTCATGTAGTAGGAACTCCGATGATGGGCAGGAAATAGAAGGTGTGGATGTGCGACCCGCAGGTCGCCCCGCGCCCTGGGGCACGGACACGACGAAGCGAGCACACGGATGTGCTGCTCCACCTTACCGGCGGCGTCCGGCGGGGGTCAAAAACGCGAGGGGTATGCCGTTGAGCGAGTTTGCGCAGGTCAGCCGCCGGTCGGCGGGCCCGGACGAGACCGCGGCGGCGAACCGGTCCTGGTGGGACGCCGAGGCCGGCGAGTACTACGCCGAGCACGGGGCGTTCCTCGGCGACTCCGAGTTCGTCTGGGGGCCCGAGGGCTGGCGCGAGTCCGAGCTGGGGCTCCTCGGCCCGCTGGAGGGCCGGCGGGTTCTCGAGATCGGTGCCGGCGCGGGGCAGTGCTCCCGCTGGGTCGCCGGTCGCGGCGCCTCCGTGGTCGCGACGGACCTGTCCGGCGGGATGCTGCGCCAGGGGGTCGCCCTCAACCGGCGGGCCGCTCCCCCGGCTCGGCCGGTGCCCCTCCTGCAGTGCGACGCGGTGGCCCTGCCGTTCGGCGAGGGCAGCTTCGACGTCGTGTTCACGGCATACGGGGCGGTGCCCTTCGTCGCGGACACGGAGGCGCTGCTGCGCGAGGCGGCCCGCGTGCTGCGCCCGGGGGGACGCTTCGTCTTCTCGACCACCCACCCGTTCCGCTGGGCGTTCCCCGACGACCCGGGCGAGCACGGCCTGACCGTCACGCAGTCCTACTTCGACCGCACGCCCTACGTCGAGGCCGACTCCGACGGCGAGGCGACCTATGTCGAGCACCACCGGACGGTCGGGGACCGGGTGCGGGAGATCGTCGCCGCCGGGTTGGTGCTCGTGGACCTCGTCGAGCCGGAGTGGCCCGAGCGCAACACGCAGACGTGGGGTGGCTGGTCGCCCACCCGCGGGCGGCTCTTCCCGGGGACGGCGATCTTCGTCTGCGTCCGCGGCTGAGGGCCTCGGCCCGCCTTCCCGGCTGGGCACCCGACCGGGCCGCCCCGGCAGCCGGGAGCTGCCTGTGTGCGCGCCCGAAACGACCTCAACCTGCAGGTTTGCCCCTCCGGCCCTAGCGTGGTCGCGGTTGCCGCGGAGACCCCCGACCCCGAGGGAGCGCGTGCCACCGCTCACTCGAGGAGGAGGAGAACCGTGGCGTCAGACGTCGAGACAGGACGCATCACCACCGACATCCCGGCCCGGATGGACCGCCTGCCCTGGGCCCGCTGGCACTGGCTGGTCGTCATCGGCCTCGGCACCGTCTGGATCCTTGACGGCATCGAGGTCACCATCGTCGGGTCCATGTCGGACGCGCTGAAGCCCGCGAACACCGGCCTCGGGCTCAGCAGCTCCGACATCGGCCTCGCGGGGGCCGTGTACGTGGCGGGCGCCTGCCTGGGCGCGCTGCTGTTCGGCCAGCTGACGGACCGCTTCGGCCGCAAGAAGCTGTTCCTGCTGACGCTGGGCATCTACACGATCGCCACCGTCGCCACGGCCTTCGCGCCCAACCCCCTGTGGTACTTCTGCGCGCGGTTCGTCACCGGCATGGGCATCGGTGGCGAGTACGCCGCGATCAACTCGGCGATCGACGAGCTGATCCCCAAGGACTACCGCGGGCGCGTCGACGTCGCGATCAACGGCTCGTTCTGGGTCGGTGCAGCCCTCGGCTCGCTGCTGACGATCCCGCTGCTCGACCCGAAGGTCGTCGACCCGGCGATCGGCTGGCGCCTCGCGTTCGGCATCGGCGCCGTCCTGGCGGTCGGCATCCTGTTCGTGCGGCGCAACGTGCCGGAGAGCCCCCGCTGGCTGTTCATCCACGGGCGCGACGAGGAGGGTGAGCAGATCGTCAAGGACATCGAGCGCACGGTGTCCGAGGAGACGGGTGGCTCGCTGCCCGAGCCCACGGAGGAGCCCATCACCATCCGGCAGCGCCGGACGATCTCGATCGCGGAGATCGCCAAGACGGTGTTCACCCTCTACCCCAGGCGCACGATCCTGTGCTTCTCCCTGTTCGTCGGTCAGGCGTTCCTCTACAACGCCTTCTTCTTCACCTACGGAGACACCCTCACCACGTTCTTCGGGGTCAAGCAGACCGGCTGGTACCTCGCGGTCTTCGCGGTCAGCAACTTCCTGGGCGCGCTGCTGCTCAGCCCGCTGTTCGACCGGGTCGGGCGCGTCCGCATGATCACGGGCACGTACATCGTGTCGGGCGTGCTGCTCGGCATCGCCGGCATGATGCTCGGCGGCCTCAACGCGACGACCCTGACCATCTTCGGCGTGGTGACGTTCTTCTTCGCCTCGGCCGGCGCCAGCGCGGCATACCTCACGGCCAGCGAGGTGTTCCCACTGGAGACGCGGGCCCTGTGCATCGCGTTCTTCTACGCGATCGGCACCGCGGTCGGCGGCATCAGCGGCCCGCTGCTGTTCGGCAAGCTCATCGACGACGCGTCGAAGTCCAAGGACATCACCGGGCTCGCGTTCGGCTACTTCCTGGGCGCCGCGCTGATGATCGTCGCCGGGCTGGTCGAGGCGTTCCTCGGGGTCAAGGCCGAGGGGCAGTCGCTGGAGAGCATCGCCCAGCCGCTCACCGCGGAGGACGCCGGTGGCAAGGAGGGCGTGCGTGAGGGCAGCGGGCGCACGGTGCCCGGCGCCTCTCCCGCCTGAGTCCTGACGCACACGAAGGGGGCCGACCGGGATGATCCCGATCGGCCCCCTTCGTCGTGCAGGCGGTCGGTCAGACGGCGCGGCGGTCGCGCTGCTGCCCGCCGAAGGTGAGGAACAGCCCAAGGGCGATGAACAGCACGCCCAGGAGGATGCCCACCAGCGTCAGCGAGCCGTTGACGAACCCGAGGAGGGCACCCTTGGTACCCCAGGCCTTGACGTTGTCGCTCACCGTCTTGTCGTTGTAGCCGATGGTGCCCTTGGTGGTGGCGAGCTCGGGGTAGCCGTCGGCGACGAGGGACTTGTCCTGCTGCTCCTGGCCCTTGATGAGGACACCGGTGTTGGGCTCGATCCACAGCGTGCGCACGTTGCCGTACATCACCTTGGCGGACACGTCACCGTCGGCCGAGTCGCCGAAGACGGCCTTGGGGACGTCACGCGTGGCCACCTCCGCCTTGGGGATGGTCTGGCGGAACACGTAGGTGTCCAGGCCCTGCAGCTTCTCCTCACGGACGTACTCGATCGGCGTCGCCTTGCCGAGGTCGCCGTCCCAGAACTGGTAGGTCTTCTTCTGCACGTCGAACGGGAACTTGAAGAACAGGCCCTGGTGCTGGACGTCGACCGTCTTGGCGGGGTCGGCGAGGTCGCCGGCCGACTCGAAGTCGCCGCAGCAGTTGGTGGCCTCGCCCGTCTTGCGGTTGAAGCTCACACCCTCGTTGCTGTACGTCAGGTCGGTCCACTTGCCGTTGAGCTCGGCCTGCGACTGCACCGTGGTCTGCCAGAACGCGTCCGTGTCCTGCTTGCCGGCCGCCTTGGCCCGACCCGGGATGCCGAGGACCTGCCGGGTGCTGCGCAGGTGGGCGTTCTCGAGCTTGTCGAAGACGGGCTTGCCGTCGACCTCGTGGGCGTAGAGGGCCGACATGCCCGTCCCCTCCGACACCGAGGTCGACTTCTGGTCCAGCTTGACCGTGGCCAACCGGTCGTAGAGAACCGGCTTCGCCAGCACCCCCAGCACCAGCAACAGCACACCCACCAGCGTGGCGACACCGCCAAGCACCTTACGCATCCCGGCTCTCTCTCCTTTGAAATGAGGTGAGCGGACGCTACCAGCGGGTAGCCTGCGCGCGAGGGACATCGTTCGAAGAGGAGCACATGCGTCGTTGGTTCGCCGGAGGTGACCGCACCCTCTGGGTCATCGTCGGCGCCGTGGCGGCCGGAGCGGCGGCCATCCTGGGCGTCCTGGCAGCACGCGGCTCCTGGTACACCGACGACCTGGACTTCCTCGTCGACGGTGCGCGGGGCTTCTCGCCCGGGGCGCTCCTCACCCCCGTCAACGACCACGTGGTGCCTGGCCTGCGCCTGGTGTACGCCGTGTTCGCGGCGGTCGCGCCGCTGAACTACGCCTTCACGGTCGGTGTCCGGGTCGTCCTCTGGGCCGTCGCGTGCGTGCTCATGGGCGCGTTGGCGCAGCGGCTCCTTCTCCGCACAGGTCCCGCCGTCCTGGCCACGGTCCTGTATGCGTTCTCCCCCGTCGTGATGCCCTCGTTCATGTCGCTCTCGAGTGCCACCAACAACCTGCCCGCCCACGTGCTGGGCCTGGTGTTCCTCCACCTCTCGCTCGACTGGGCGCGCCGGGGGCGCGTCCGGGACCTCGTGGGCGCGGCCGTGGCGCTCTTCGGCTCGCTCCTCTTCTGGGAGAAGTCGGGGCTCGTCGCGCTGACGGGGCTCGCGGTGGTCATGGTCGCCCACACGCGCCTGGGCCGGGCCCGGGTCGTCATCCCGTGGTCCCTCGCCGTGCTCGTGCCCGGTGCCGCCTTCGGCGCCCTGTTCCTCGCTCGACGCCAGCAGGGGACGGTGGACCTGCCCGATCCTCAGACTCTGCTCTCGCTCTTCGGGCAGGCGCTCCAGCGCGCCGTCCTGCCGGCCGTCGCCGGGGGGCCGTGGTCGTGGTCGCCCAGCAACCCGCCCTTCTTCGGGTTCGCGGACCCTCCTGCTGGGATCCGGTGGGCCGGGGCAGTCGTCCTCGTGCTGGCGATCGGTGCGACGGCAGCCTTCGGACGCCGGTACCTGTGGTTCTGGGTGGCGGTCCTGCTCTACTCGGTCGGGACGACGCTGGTCGTGTCCCTGGGTCGCTTCTCGACCTTCGGCAATGCCTTCACGGCGCACTATCACTACTGGTCCGACCTGGCGATACCCCTCAGCCTCGCCCTGGCAGCGTCCGCGGCCTGCCTCCCCGTCCGCGCCGGGCGTCCGCTCAGGGTCGTTGCCCTGCCCGTGGCGGCTGCGTGGGCGTGCGTCCAGCTCGTCTCGATGGCCGGCTTCGGCGACCTGTGGTCGCGCAACCCGGCCGGAGCGTACGTGGCCAGCCTCTCCGCCGACCTGAACGAGCGCCAGGGCACGAACCTGTGGGACGTCTCCATGCCCGGTGACGTCGTTCCCGGTATCAACGCGCACCGCACCGTGGCCGGCCTGCTCCCCCTGCTGGGAGACAACCGGACGACGATCCAGGACTCGGGCACGACGCCCTACGGCGTGGACGAGCACGGCAGGGTCCGCCCGGCCACCCTCAAGGCATGGGGGTCCGGGGTGGTCCCCCCCGACTGCGGAATGCGGATCCACGGGAGTGAGTCGGTACGCGTCCCCCTCTCCGCTGAGGTTCCTGAGGGTCAGTGGTTCGCGCGGATCTCCTACCTCGCCAACGTCGACACCCGCGTTCGCGTCGTCCTCGACGGTGACAAGGGCGCCGTCCCGCTGGAGGGAGGTCCGGCCGTGTGGCCGGCCGGCCTGGCGAACGCCTACCTCCGCGCAGCGTCCCCGTCCTCGGCAACAGCCGTCACCATCAGCGGGCTCGACGACGACGCAACGGTGTGTGTCGGTTCCGTCGAGGTGGGCGCCGTGGAGCTGAGCAAGTGACCCGCGGCATGCGCAGGCAGTTCCCCGGCCTTGACGGCATCCGGGCGGTCGGTGCCCTCCTGGTACTCGGCACGCACGTCGGCTTCGAGAGCGGCGCCTCGATCAGCTCGTCGTTCAACGGTGTGCTGTCCCGCATGGACTCGGGGGTCGCCATCTTCTTCGTCATCTCCGGCTTCCTGCTCTACCGTCCGCACGCCGTGTGCCTGCTCACCGGCGACCCGCGGCCCGACGTACGTCGGTACTTCTGGCACCGTGCGGTGCGGATCCTGCCGCCGCTGTGGCTGGCGGTGCTGGGTGCGGCCATCGTGTTCCACGGCCGGCCCGGCACCACCGCCCGGAACCTGGCGCTGCACTCGGCCCTGGTCCAGATCTACGTCGAGCGTCACGAGGCGCTGGGACTGACGCAGATGTGGAGCCTCGCGACCGAGGCTGCCTTCTACGTGCTCTTGCCGGTGCTGGCGTGGGTGCTCGCCCGACGGATGCCGCACCCCGTGGTCGGGGCTCCTGACACCCGTGCCGCGGTCCGTGTGCGCCTCGGGCTGCTGCTCGCCCTCCCGGTGGTGGGATCGGCCTGGATGGCGCTGGCCGCCGACCGTCACGAGCCGTTGTGGGGCATCTGGCTGCCGGGGTACATCGGCTGGTTCGGCCTGGGGATGGCCCTGTCCCTGTGGAGCGCCGCCCGGTCGCTGGGCGTGCTCGGGCACACCTGGCTGGACGACCTGGCGCCGCGCTCGTGGACCGTCTGGGGGGTCGCGGTCGGTCTCTACCTCGTGCTGGTGTCCCCCGTGGCCGGGCCGTACGACCTGAGTCCCGCCACGCCCGGCCAAGCAGCGACGAAGAACCTGCTCTACGGCATCCTCGGAGCCCTCGTCGTGCTCCCCGCGGTGTCGGCCAGGACCTCGGAGGAGGACCCACCGGAGGCCCGGGCCCTCGGTGGCCGCGTGGGCAAGGTGCTCGGTGACCTCTCGTACGGGGTCTTCTGCTACCACCTCATCGTCCTCGGGCTCGTCGAGCGGGCCATCGGGTTCCAGATCTTCACGGGCCGGTTCTGGACGCTGCTCGGGCTGACGGCGCCCCTCAGCCTGCTCGTGGCGGCCGCCAGCTTCTACGGGGTCGAGCGACCGCTCATGCGGCGCGCCCGTCGCGGCGAGCGGGTGCCCGCCCACGTGACCGAGAGTGCGAGCGCAACCGCTGTGAGCACCGCCAGCTGAACCACGCTGCTGTGCACGCCGGCGTCGCCGGACGGCCACGGCTCGACCATCGCGACCGCCGTCGCCAGGACCCCCGCGGCCGCGACGACCGACAGGACGACGAGCCGCCGGCCCGCGGCGCGGCGGACGACCACGGCGACGGCGACGGCTGCCAGCCCGACCCAGCCGAAGGCGGCGACCAGGACCGCCGACGCGCCCCAGCCCCAGACCCGCGACTCGTCCGGCGCCGGCGGAGCGGGACCCCGGCGGCGGCGTGCGGCCAGCATGAGGGCCGCGACGCCCAGGGCGAGGAGGGCGCCGATCGCCAGACCGAGCCGGTAGGTCCGGTCCGGCTCGAACGACGCGTGCAGAGTCCCGGCGTCGCCGGCCGGAAGGACCCACCCCTGCTGCCAGCCGTTGACGCGGACCGCTGACAGGACACGCCCGTGCTGATCGGTGGCGCGCCAGCCGGGGTTGAAGTTCTGCGGGACGGCGAGGACCGAGGCGCCCGGCTGCCCGCTCAGCGCCACGGTGAACGTCGACGGACCTGTGCGCTGCGGCACCGCTCGCACGGTCCCGGCCGGGTCGGACGTCGGCCCCGCCGAACCGGTGACGGACGACAAGGCCCGGCCCCCCGTCGCCAGGGAGAGCTCGACGGGGCGGAACACGCGGGTCGCCGGGGCGTCGAGCCGGAAGCGCCCGTCCGGGACGGCCACGGCGTCGGCTCGGCACAGCGACCACGTCAGGGGGCGCCCCTGGAGGACTGCTGCGGCCGTGCCCGTGACCGCCGTGTCGTAGCCGCGACCGGCCACGGAGAGCCGGGGTCCGAAGCCGCAGGACGCCCCGGTGCCCTCGTCACCGGACAGCTTGCGCACCAGGCCTTCGGCGCCGGACACAACCACCTCGGAGACGCCGACCGGCAGGGTCCGGCTGAGTCCGTTGGCGTCGATGGTCCGCGCCCCTGAGGTCTCGAGGAACCGCAGGACGACCGTCCTGACAGGCTGCTTCGGCCACGAGAGCCTGCTCTCCCGGTCGACGTCGAGCACCCGTGGACGGCCGCCGTCGAGGGTCACCTCGACCTTGGTCGGTCGTGAGGCTGCGAGGTACTGGTCCACCCGCAGCTGGAGGCCGTCGCTGCGGACGGTCCGGGGCAGGCGGACGGTCAGTCGTGGCTCGGGGTCGTCGGCGGAGGCCACCCACCCGGTGCCGAGGTCACCGTCGACTGCGGCCCCCGGGCGCCCCGCCGGGTCCGCCACAGCACGGCTGCTGGCGGTCGCGCGCACCGGGTTCAACCCGTCCAGCAGGCCGTCGGCCGCCGTCCCGTCGACCGCGACGACGGCACCGCTCATCGCCAGGTCACCGGCCCCTCCTGCATCGACGCTTCGATGCAGCCCCGCGACCTCCTCGGGGTCACGCGCGAGATCGGGGTCGCAGAGCGGCCGGGAGCCGATGTCGACGCAGGCACTGGTCCCCTGCGCAGCCCGGAGCAGGAGGGAGCCGATCGTCCCGGCGCGTGGCGCGGGTGCCACCAGCGACGACCCGAGGACCAGGCCAGGGACCGAGACCTCGGCGATCCCCACGCCGTTGACCGGTTCCCCCGGCGCCACCTTCGTGACGGTCACCCGGAGTCGACCGGTCGTGCCGGCCGGGACGGGAAGCGGCTGAGGCCTGTCGGACTGCGCGACGACCGCCGTCGTCCGGCCGCGGTCGCTCTCCACCTGCACCTCGACGGGCACCGCGCCCAGCGGGTCCCGGTGGGTGAACGTGATCTCGGCTCCGCTGACGTCTCGTGGCGAGCGGAGATCCAGCTCGAGCCACTCGCCGACCGCGGACCCGTACCTGCCGGACACCCAGGCCGTAGCCGGGTCGCCGTCGACCGCTGCAGCCGGACCCGTCCCAGGTCCCAGGCGAAGGGTGGCATCCGCGTCGGCGGCCGAGGACGATGCCGTCACCCGGGCCAGGTCACCGTCCCACGCACGCACCGTCTGCGTGACCGAGGGGGCGACGTCGTAGTCGATGACCCTGCGTCCGGTCCGCCCCTTGTCGTCCGGCGTGAGCACCGGCGAGGTGTTGTCGCTCGCCCGCCCGAAGAACACCTCGCGCCGGCGGTACCCGTCCGTGACGACCGACGGGGACGCGGCCAGGCTCGAACCCGCACCGACGCCGTCGGACCCGGTGACCGTCATCGCGAGCTCCGGGTGCGCGGCGAGGACCGCACCGACGTCCTCCGGTCCCCCCACCACGCGCCCTACCGCACCGACCGGGGCCTGGACCGCCTCGCCGGTGGCGCCGGTGTCCACGACCTCGACGCTGGGGTACGGCAGCCGGGTGTGCGACTCCTGCGTGGAGCCGGGCTGCTCGGCGAAGGGGTTCACGCGCGGGCCGAAGCTCGCGACCACGGGCATACCGGAGCGCGACAGGGCCTGGTGCACGAGCGCCCGGACGTTGCGCGTCGCGTCTGCTCGCAGGTCGTTGCGGACGACGAGGTAGCGCACGCCCGCCGACCGGAGGGCGTCGGCGAGCTCGGGGCCGCCGCGACCCGCACCGAGGTCCGCCTCGACGCCGTCGAGGAACCGCGTGGCGCCTGCAGACCCCAGGGGCACCGCGTCGCGCACCGCGAACGGCCGGCGCATCAGCGCCTGCAACGGCTCGTCCTTGGTCGATCCCCACGTGAAGTCGGCGAAGCTGGCGGCCGGCACCACCAGAACGGTCCCCTCGCCGGGCTGGGCATCGAGCCAGCGGGCGGCCTGTCGCCAGTGCGCCGGGATCGCCGAGTACCCCTCCGGCCGGGCCAGCGACCCCAGCAGGGCGGGGGTGGCCGAGGCCAGCAGCAGGGACACCGTGACGACGGGCACGAGCCACGCCGGGGTCCGCAGCCTGGACGACAGCCGAGACGCGTGCGCACCCAGGTGGACCAGGCCGAGGACCAGCGGGACCCGGACCACGAGCTCGAACTTGTGGGTGTTGCGCAGCGGCGCCAGGGCGCCGTCCAGCGCCGCCTGCAACGGGCCGGCGGCCAGTGACTGGGCCGCTCCCGTGTGCCCCAGCGTCACCAGCGCGAGCCCGACGACGAGCCCGAGCCCGAGGAACCGGCGCTCGGGGCACGACCTCGAGGCCAGGCCCAGGAGGCCCAGCACCGCCACGGCCGCGGTGACCGCGATCAGGGCGCCGGTGGACACGAGCAGCCACATGCCCGGCCAGCTCGGGCCCGCCGGACCGGTGAGGAACGCGAGCCACGGCGTCGTGCCGCGCAGGGCCTCGAACGGGCTGGCGAAGGCGGTGGTCACCGGGGCGTTCTCGATCCAGTCGAGGAACGGCGGGCTGTACCTGCCCAGCAGCACGAGCGGCACGAGCCACCACACCGACACGGCGACGACGGCCGTGAGCCAGCCCAGGGCCAGACCCACCGTGCGCGCACGCAGGCCCCGGCTGAGGAACCACAGCGCGGGCAGCACGAGCGTGGCCCCCGTGGCGACCGCGTTCACCCCGCCGACGAAGCCGAAGGCGACCGCGGACGCGGTGGTCCGCCACCACCACGAGCGGGGGCGCGGGTCGACGAGGGGCAGGAGCACCCACGGCGCCATCGCCAGGGGCCACACCTCCACCGACGTCACGGCCACCTCCCCGAGGAACCGCGGGGAGAGCGCGAAGACGAGCGCGCCGGCATACCGCGACCACGGGGTGCCCATCCTCAGGGCGGTGGCGAGCCTCCACATGCCGACGAACGCCGTGCCCAGCACGACCGTCCACCAGAGGCGCTGCACGACCCAGGCGGGGACCCCGGCGGTGACCAGGAGCCAGTGGAAGGGCCCGACCGGGAACAGGTAGCCGTAGGCCTGGTTCTGCAGCTGCCCGAATGCTCCCTGGGGGTCCCACATGTGCAGGGCGCGCAGCAGGAAGCCGCCGGGGTTGGCCGTGAGGTCCAGCTTGGTGTCCGGGACGATGCGCCCGGGCTCCTGGTGGAAGGCGACGGCGGCGAGCAGCAGGCAGCCGGCGAGGAGGCGGGCACGCCAGACCACGCGTTCGGCATGCTGGTCACGTCGTCGCCGGTCGAGCTCCTGCGTCACCGCTTCTCGACCACGATCACGACGTTCCAGCTGACCACCTCGCGCAGCCCCGGGACGCGCACGACCCATCGCGCCCACCACGGGTGGTACCGCGGCAGCACCTCGACGACACGCAGCTCCCCGCGGGCCTCCGCGGCGCGCGTCCAGCGCAGCATGCGCCCGGCGGAGCAGGCGAACAGGGACCGCCCGAAGTCGTTCTTCGGGCGGTGCCCGTGCCGCGCGGCATACCGGTTGGCGGCACGGCGCCCACCGAGGTAGTGCCACGGCGCGGTCTCGTGGCCGCCCCACGGCGAGAGCCACGGTGTCCAGGACAGGACGACGAGGCCGCCCGGCCGGGTCACGCGCAGCATCTCCGCCGCCATGGCCTCGGGGTCGGGGACGTGCTCGAGCACGTTGCTCGAGTACGCGACGGTCACCGCGTCGGACGCGATCGGCAGCTGCAGCCCCGACCCGCGGACGGCGTTGGTGCCCACGTGCCCACGTGCGGTCAGCTCGCCGACGTCCGGCTCGACCCCGGCGTAGGACGCACCGGCCCGGGCGAAGGCATCCGCGAAGTAGCCCGGGCCTCCCCCGATGTCCAGGACCCGCGCACCGTCGATGGGCGCCCACCGCAGCACCTCGGCGACCGAGTCACGGGCCAGGGTCGAGTAGAACCTGTCGGGGTCGGTCTGCTCGACGAGGAAGGCGCGGAAGAGGGCCACGGACCGGCGCAGCGACCCCCGCGGCAGCTCCGACGCCACTGAAATCTCGCCCGACTCGACCACGCGGAGAACCCTAGTGCCGCTACGGTTACCCATCGGTCACTTTGGGCCACACCCGACGTTGTGAGGATCTGCACAGGTGCGAATCGCCTTGCTGAGCTGGCGTGACTTCACGCACCCCGAGGGCGGCGGCGCCGAGCACTACCTCGAGACCGTCGGCGCCGAGCTCGCCGCGCGCGGGCACGAGGTCGTCATGTACTGCGCGTCCCACGGCGACGCCCCGGCCACCGAGGTGCGCGGGCGGCTCACCCTGCGCCGCCAGGGCGGCCGCTTGAGCGTGTATGCCGCGTGCGTCCGGGCCCTGCGCCGCGACGAGCGCGAGCACGGCCCCTACGACGTCGTGGTCGACACCCAGAACGGCATCCCCTTCTTCTCCCCGTTCGGCACCCGGACGCCGGTCGTCGTCCTGGTCCACCACGTGCACCGCGAGCAGTGGCCGGTGGTCTTCTCCCCGTGGGTGGCGCGGATCGGCTGGGCCATCGAGTCGCGTCTGGCACCCCTGGTCTACCGCCGGAACCAGTACGTCGCCGTGTCGGGCCGCACCCGTGACGAGCTGGTCGGGCTCGGCGTCGAGGCCGGCCACGTGGCCGTCATCCACAACGGCACGGACGCGCCCCGGGCGCTCGACGTGCCACGCGCGGCCACCCCGACCCTGGTCGTCCTGGGCCGCCTCGTCCCGCACAAGCGGGTGGAGCAGGCCATCGACGTCCTCGCCCGCCTGCGCCCGATGCACCCCGGGCTGCAGCTGCGCGTGGTCGGGCACGGCTGGTGGCACGACAACATCGCCGCCCACGCGGAGGCCTCGGGTGTCGCCGACGACGTGCACCTGCTCGGCTTCGTCGACGAGGGGACCAAGCACGCCGAGCTGGCGGCGTCCTGGGTGGCGCTGGCCCCGAGCGTCAAGGAGGGCTGGGGCCTGTGCGTCGTGGAGGCCGCGAGCCACGGCGTCCCGACCGTCGCCTACCGGGACGCCGGCGGCCTGTCGGAGTCGATCGTGGACCGCCAGACGGGGGTCCTGGTCGGCGACGTCGACGAGCTGACCCACGAGGTCGCGATGCTGCTCGCCGACCACGAGCGCCGGGAGGAGATGGGCCGGCACGCCCGCGAGTACGCCCAGCAGTTCACCTGGACGAGCACCGCGGACCACTGGGAGCGGCTGCTCACCGAGGTGGCACGGCGAAGGGCGCCGGTCGCGATGACCGACGCCCGTTCGCGGACCAGGACTGGCTGATCAGCCGCCGTACGGGATGAGGGTGCTCGGGTCGACCGGGTTCTGGCGGCCGTTCTGCACGGCGACGCTGTCCTGCGGACCCTGGGTGCTCACCACGGTGACGACCGCTGCCGTCGCGGCGCCTCCGCCGATGACGATGCTGAGCAGCGTGACGGCAAGGGCGGACGAGATCTCGCCACGCTCGGTGCGACGCAGAAGCTTCATGGGTGCAGGGCCCTCCAGGGTCGTTGGTGCGGCAGATGTTACCGACTGGTTGCCCTCAGGGTGCAACTTCGCCGGAACTCGCGGTCAGCGTGTCACGGGACCCAGGGGTCAGGGAGTCACCGCCCACACGGCGAAGTGGGGAGTCTCCCGCTCGACGACGACGCCCGCTCCCCGCACAGGGACCCGCCCCGGCGTGTCCTTCCAGACCAGCACCGCGGAGACCCCGGCACGGCGCAGCGTCGCGGCATCGAGGGTGTCGGAGCCGCCTAGCGCAGCGAGGGTGGCGGGGTCGTCGTCGACCACCACCACGGCGCCGTCGCGCACGACGGTGAGCTGGCGCGAGGCCACGACGTCCGCCGGGACGGCGCGCGAGGTCGGGTCCAGGAAGGGGTCGGGGCCGGCCCACGGCACCCGGCGGAACGGCTGCCACGGCAGGACGAGCAGCGCACGGTCGCCCGCAGCACGCGCCGCTGCGTCGACCGCCGGCTGCCAGTCCGCCGGCACGGTCACGGGCCGGTAGGCCCCGCGGACCTCCCCCGGCAGGTCGGGCACGGACAGGACGGCGAGGCTCGCCAGCGCGACCGCGACCGCAGCACGGCGTGTGCCGTGCGCTCGCGACTGCCCCGGCCGCGCCGCCGGCCTGCTGCTCCCCCGGGCCACGAGGGACGCCAGGAGCACAGCGGCCGTGAGGGCGGTCGGGGCCAGCCACCGGTGGGTGTCACGGCCGATGGCCACACCGGGCACCGCCTGCAGCGCCGCGAAGGGGGCCAGCCCCGGACCGGCTGACACGGCCCACGCCAGGAGCACCGGCCCCAGCCAGGCAGCCCCCACCAGGGGCCCGAGGCGTCGGTCCGGGCCCCGGGCCAGCCGCACCAACGCGGCCGCGCCCAGCAGGGCGAGCACCAGGCCGGCCACCACCGCCACGGCCGTCCCCCGAGACCCCGGGCGAGCTGCCGGGGCCCAGATCCCGCCCAGGGTGAGGAGGGAGCCGAGGGTCCCGAGCGGGGTGTCCGCAGCAGCCGCGAAAGCGCGGGCGCCGTCGGGGTCAGCGGCACCCTGCCGGTGGACCAGCGCGGCCACCACCCACGGCAGGCACCAGGTGACGGCCAAGGACCCCGTCGTCACGAGCCAGCGGGCGCTGCGGCGGTGGCCGGTCAGCAGCGAGGCCACCACCGTGGCGACGCCTGCGGTCAGGCCGCCCCACGGGGTGAGGGCCGCGGGCAGCGCTGCGAGCAGGAGGGCTGTGGCGGCACGCCACCCGGTGAGCCGGGACCGCACGACGACGACCACCCACGGCAGCATCGAGTAGGCAAGGAGGGTCGGCGGCTGGCCGACCAGGAGTCGCTCGGCGACGTACGGGTTCCACCCCGCGACGACCGCAGCCACCACCATGCTGGCCGGTCCCCACGGCCGCACCAGCACGGCCGCGCCGAGGCTCGCGAGGAGGACGGACCCCAGGAGCATGAGCTGCTGCTGGGCACCCACGGGCAGCACGGCTGACAGCGCGGTCGTGACCGCGTCGAGCGGCACGGCGCGCGGCGCCGAGCCCCCGCCCCAGGTCGTGGGGCTCCAGCGCGGGTGCGGCACCCCGACGAAGTCGCGGTAGAGCAGCACCCCCGGGCCAAGCGAGCCGCCCGTCACCGCGAGGGCGACGGCGGCCGAGGTCACCCCGGCCAGCGCGAGGTCACGTCGGACCCACTGCCGCTCCGCCGGCTCGCGGTCCGCGCGAGCCGGCAGGCCCCTGCTGCCCACGGAGGACTCAGTGCGCGGCGTCGTGCCAGGAACGGCCGACCCCGACGCTGACGTCGAGCGCCACGTCCATCTCGACCGCGTGACCCATCTCGCGGCGCACCAGCGCCTCGACGTCGTCCCGTTCCCCCGGTGCGATCTCGAGGACGAGCTCGTCGTGCACCTGGAGGAGCTGGCGGGACTTCGCCCCGGCCTCGGCCAGCGCGCGGTCCACGCGGAGCATCGCGACCTTGATGATGTCGGCCGCGGAGCCCTGGATGGGGGCGTTGAGGGCCATCCGCTCCGCCATCTCGCGGCGCTGGCGGTTGTCGCTGGTGAGGTCGGGCAGGTAGCGGCGGCGGCCCAGCATGGTCTGGGTGTAGCCCGTCGCCCGCGCCTCGGCCACCACGTCCCGCAGGTACTCGCGCACCCCGCCGAACCGGGCGAAGTACTCGTCCATCAGGCCCTGGGCCTCGCCCGTCGAGATCGTCAGCTGCTTGCTCAGCCCGAACGCCGACAGCCCGTACGCGAGGCCGTACGACATCGCCTTGACCTTCGACCGCATCTCCAGGGTGACGTCCTGCGGCTCGACCGAGAACACCCGCGACCCGACGAACCGGTGCAGGTCCTCGCCGGTGCGGAACGCCTCGATCAGCCCCTCGTCACCGGACAGGTGGGCCATGATCCGCATCTCGATCTGGCTGTAGTCGGCCGACATCAGCGACTCGTACCCGTCGCCGACGACGAACACCTCGCGGATCCGGCGGCCCTCCTCGGTGCGGATCGGGATGTTCTGCAGGTTCGGGTCGGTCGAGGACAGCCGGCCGGTCGCGGCGATCGTCTGCTGGTACGTCGTGTGGATGCGCCCGTCCTCGGCGACCGACTTGAGCAGCCCCTCGACCGTGACCCGCAGCCGGGACGCGTCGCGGTGCCGCAGGAGCGCCTCCAGGAAGGGGTGCTCGGTCTTGGCGTAGAGGTCGGTCAGCGCGTCGGCGTCGGTGGTGTACCCGGTCTTGGTGCGCCGCGTCTTGGGCAGCCCGAGCGTCTCGAACAGGACGACCTGCAGCTGCTTGGGCGAGCCGAGGTTGATCTGGTCGCCGCCGATCGCGTCGTAGGCGTCCTGCTGGGCCTCACGCACCTTCGCGGCGAAGTCGGCCTCGAGGCCGGTCATCGTGTCGACGTCGGCCGCGATGCCGGTGCGCTCCATGCCGGCCAGCACCCGCTCGAGCGGCAGCTCGACGTCCTGCTGCAGCGACGCGCCACCCGTGGCGTCCAGCTGCTCCGACAGCGCCGCCGCGAGGTCGAGCACGGCGCGGGCGCGGACCATGGCGTCCTGCGCACCACCGAGGTGCTCGTCGCCGAAGTCGAGCAGGCCCTGGCCGGTCGACTCGGTCTCGGCACGCAGCTCGCGGCCCAGGTGGCGCAGCACGAGGTCGGCCAGGTCGTACGACCGCTGGTCCGGCCGCACGAGGTAGGCGGCCAGCGCGGTGTCCGTCGCCACTCCCTGCAGGTCCCAGCCCCGCGCGTACAGCGCGAGCATCGGCCCCTTGGCGTCGTGCAGGACCTTGGGCCGTTCGGGGTCGGCCAGCCAGGCACCGACGGCCGCCTCCCCCTCGGGGTCCAGGGTCGTGAGGTCGAGGTATGCCGCGGCGTCACCCTCGGTAGCCAGCGCCAGGGCCGTGGCATCGCCCGTACCCCGGCCCCAGTGGCCGACGAGGTGCAGGCCCACGCGGGCTCCCGGAGCGGCATACGTCTCGAGCCACCCGGACACCTGCTCGGGCGCGAGCACGGCGCCCTCGAGGTCGAACCCGTGGTCGGCCTCCTCCTGCGGCGCCTCGAGGTACTCGAAGAGGCGGTCGCGCAGGACGCGGAACTCGAGGCTGTCGAAGACGGTGTGGATGAGCTCGCGGTCCCAGTTCCTGCGCTCGAGCTCGTCGATGGTGACGGGCAGCGGCAGGTCGCGGACGAGCTGGTTGAGGCGCCGGTTGCGCAGCACGTCGTTGAGGTGGTCGCGCAGCGACTCACCCGCCTTGCCCTTGATCTCGTCGGCGTGGGCCACCACGCCCTGGAGGTCGCCGTAGAGGCCGAGCCACTTCGCAGCGGTCTTGGGCCCGACGCCCGGGACACCGGGCAGGTTGTCGCTGGACTCGCCGACGAGGGCCGCGAGGTCGCTGTAGCGCTCGGGTGAGACGAGGTACTTCTCCTCGACCTTGGCGGGGTCCATCCGCCACACCTCGGAGACACCGCGGACGGGGTAGAGGAGGGTGACCTTGTCGGTGACGAGCTGGAAGGCGTCGCGGTCGCCCGTGCAGATGACGACGTCCATGCCCTGCTCGGTGGCCTGGGTGGTCAGGGTGGCAATGACGTCGTCGGCCTCGAAGCCGTCGACCTCGACCCACCGGATCTTGAGCGCGTCGAGGACCTCGCGCACCAGCGGGATCTGCCCCGAGAACTCGCCGGGGGTGGCCGACCGGGTCGCCTTGTAGTCGGCGTACTCCTCGCTGCGGAACGTCTGCCTCGAGACGTCGAAGGCGACGGCCACGTGGGTCGGCTGCTCGTCGCGCAGCACGTTGATGAGCATCGAGGTGAAGCCGTAGACCGCGTTGGTGTGCTGGCCCGTGCTCGTGGAGAAGTTCTCCGCGGGCAGCGCGAAGAAGGCGCGGTAGGCAAGCGAATGACCGTCGAGGAGAAGCAGGCGACTCACACGTGGCAGCCTAGGGCCCGTGACCGACACGACGAACCACGAGGCCTTTCTCGAGGCCCTCGAGACCATGAACCCGAACTCGCTCATGAAGCGGATGGAGATCGAGATCCTCGAGGCCTCCCCCGAGCGGGTCGTCGCCCGGATGCCCGTGGAGGGCAACACCCAGCCCTACGGCCTGCTCCACGGCGGGGCGTCGGTCGTGCTCGCGGAGACCCTCGGGTCGATCGGGTCCGCCCTGCACGCCGGCCCGGAACGGATCGCCGTCGGCCTGGACATCAACGCGACCCACCACCGGGCGGCGCGGTCGGGCTTCGTGACCGGCACCGCGACCGCGCTCTCGCTCGGGAGCACCCTGGCGTCGTACGAGATCGTCGTCACCGACGACCACGACCACCGCGTGTGCACCTGCCGCATCACGTGCCTGCTCCGCAACGCCCCTCCCGGAGCCCCGCGGCCCGGCGCCTGACGCGCCGCCACGTGGTGAACCGGTCAGCCGGCGAGGCGGCTGCCGGCGGTGGCGCGCGCCTTGGCCCGCAGCGACCGGCGGCGGTGCAGCAGCTGCTCGAGCGAGGCGTGGTGCCGCTCGTCGGTGCCGAGCCGGCGGCGCAGGGCCGACACCGTCGTGATGCGGCGCACCACCTGGGAGCTGAAGCCGAGCCGGGCGAAGAAGCGGTTGGCCTCTCGGTGCTGGGCCGGGACGTTGCAGCCGATCTGCTCGCAGCCGCGCGAGTCGGCATACAGCGTCACCGCGCTCATGAGCTGGCGGGCCACGCCGTGCTTGCGCTGCTCAGGCGCCACGTAGAGCTGGTCGATGGTGACGCAGGGGGCCTCCGTCAGCGCGGAGAACGGGCTCGTCGCAGCGACCGCGAAGCCGACGGCCTGCCCGTCGCTCAGGGCGATGTACGCCCGGACGTCCTCGCGGTGCAGGGCTGCGGTGATCCGCCCCTCGGAGGCGGCGCGCGACGCGACCTCGGGGCTCACCCCCGCCTCGACCCTCGACGCCATCCAGAGCTCGGCGAAGGATCGCTCCTCGTCCTGGCCGACACGTCTCACGCTGATCGAGGGACGGCTCACAAGACTCCTCCAAGGTCCTTGGTCAAGCTCCTGCAGGCTCGGCCCCCCCGACCGATGTCAGGTACCCGGTCGGGCACCCGAAGGAGGACTCTAGGCCCACTGACGACTCTCGGGAAAGGGTGCGCTTTCAACAATCGTCCGGATGGGTGAGATTGCCTTCGGCAACCATCGTTGGGCGTGGCCACGCGGGCCCCCGGACACCTCACAACGCCCGCTCGAACACGTAGTCGTCCTCGTACCGGGCCCCCACGAGGAAGCGCTTGGTGCCGACCTGCTCGAACCCGCTCTTGCGGTAGAACCGCTGGGCGCGCTCGTTGAGCTGGTTGACACCGAGCCAGACCCCGGCCGCGCCACGTCCGGCAGCCGAGTCGAGCACGGTCTGCATGAGCAGCCGGCTCACTCCCGCACCGTGGTGCCCGGGCAGGACGTAGATCTTGGACAGCTCGGCCGTGGGGCGCAGCCGCAGCGCCGCGCGCACGTCCGGGTCGGCGGGCTCGCCGTCCACCAGCATCGCGTAGCCCGCGGGCCCGTTGGCGTCCTCGGCGAGGAACAGGTCACGGGCCGGGTCGGCGAGGTACCGCTGGAAGCAGTCGACCGACAGGACGTCCGCGACGAACGTCGCCACGGACTCCGGCGTGACGTGCGGCGGGCAGGCGAGCGCGAACGTGGCGGCAGCCACGGTGTGCAGCGTCTCGGCGTCGTCGGCGGTGGCGGCGCGGACCGTGACCGCCACGCTCAGGCCTTGTCCATCCCCGTGATGACGGCCTCGGCGACCTCACGCATGCCCAGGCGGCGGTCCATCGCCGTCTTCTGGATCCAGCGGAACGCCTCGGCCTCGCTGATCTTCAGCTTCTTCTGCAGGATGCCCTTGGCCCGGTCGACCGCCTTGCGGGTCTCGAGCCGCTCGCCGAGGTCGGCGATCTCCTGCTCGAGCGCCTTGACCTCGGTCCAGCGGTGGCGGGCGATGTCGATGGCCGGACCGAGGTCGCTCGCGGTGAACGGCTTGACGATGTACGCCATGACCCCGGCGTCGCGGGCGCGCTCGACGAGCTCGGTCTGGCTGAACGCGGTGAGCATGACGACCGGGCAGATCCGGGCCGCGCCGATCTGCTCGGCGGCGGTGATGCCGTCCATGACCGGCATCTTGACGTCCATGATGGCGAGATCGGGCTGGAGCTCGGTGGCCATCTCGACCGC
This sequence comes from Pedococcus sp. NPDC057267, assembly GCF_042668795.1. Lineage (NCBI taxonomy): Bacteria > Bacillati > Actinomycetota > Actinomycetes > Micrococcales > Intrasporangiaceae > Pedococcus > Pedococcus sp. NPDC057267. The sequence continues at coordinate 32,065 of NZ_JBHUYG010000001.1, forward strand.
CTGCTCGCCGTTGCTCGCCTGGCCGACGACCTCGTAGCCCGCCTCGGTCAGCATCTCGGCCAGGTCGAGGCGGATCAGCGCCTCGTCCTCGGCGACCAGGATGCGCAGGGCGGTCGGCGCCGCGGTGTCCTCGGCGGGGGTCTGTGCCTGGGTCTCGCTCACCCGGACAACCCTAGTTGACGCACGTTAACGGCACGTTGCGGGTGCGTGTGCCCGGCGTTCCGGGCTGCCGGGGACCATCCCTGCCCGGGGTGTGGCGGGGCCTGGCCGGAGCAGGAGCGCACCCCGCCCGGTCGGGGCGGGGTGCGGTCGCGGTGCCGAAGGGGGGACTCGAACCCCCACGCCCTTGCGGGCAGAGCATTTTGAGTGCCCCGTGTCTGCCATTCCACCACTCCGGCCACACCGGCACACGCAGCCGGCACGGGCGCCCGCAGGCGCGCGCACAGCATACAAAGGCGCAGGTCCGCCCCGGACCACGAGGCGAGGTGCCTCAGAGCTCGTTGAGGTCCTCGTATGCCGGGGCCACACCGTTGACCGCGTCGCCCATCTTGTGCACGCGCAGGGCGTTGGTCGACCCGGGGATGCCGGGCGGCGAACCGGCGACGAGGATCACGAGGTCGCCCTCCTGGGCCCGCCCCTCGGCGAGCAGCGACCGGTCGACCTGCAGCGCCATCTGGTCGGTGTGCCGGGCCATCGGGACGAGGAAGGTCTCGATGCCCCAGGCCAGCGCCAGCCGTGAGCGGGTGTGCTGCTCAGGCGTGAAGGCCAGCATCGGGATCCGCGGACGCATGCGGGACATGCGCTTGGCCGTGTCGCCGGACTGGGTGAAGGTGATGAGGAACTTGGCCCCGAGCAGGTCGCCGATCTCGACGGCCGCGCGGGAGACCGCGCCGCCCATGGTGTGCGGCTGCGTGCCGAGCGGAGGGATCCGCTCGAGCCCGTGCTCCTCGGTGCTCTCGATGATGCGGGCCATGGTGCGGACCGCCTCGATCGGGTGGGCGCCCACACTGGTCTCGCCCGACAGCATGAGCGCGTCGGCGCCGTCGAGGACGGCGTTCGCGGCGTCGGACGCCTCGGCCCGGGTCGGGCGCGGGTTCTCGATCATCGACTCGAGCACCTGGGTCGCGACGATGACCGGCTTGGCCTGGCGGCGGGCGATCTCGATGGCTCGCTTCTGCACGATCGGGACGTCCTCGAGCGGCAGCTCGACGCCGAGGTCGCCCCGGGCGACCATGACGCCGTCGAACGCCTGGATGATCTCGGCGAGCGCCTCGACCGCCTGCGGCTTCTCGATCTTGGCGATGACCGGCAGCCGCACCCCGACCTCGTCCATGACCTCGTACACGTCGTCGAGGTCGGCGGCCGACCGCACGAACGACAGGGCGATCATGTCGGCGCGCAGCCGCAGCGCCCAGCGCAGGTCCTCCTTGTCCTTCTCGGACAGGGCGGGGACGGACACCGCGACGCCGGGCAGGTTGATGCCCTTGTTGTTGGAGACCGTGCCGCCGACGGTGACGGTGCACCGGACGTCGGTGTCGGTCACCTCGGTCGCCTGCAGGGCCACCTTGCCGTCGTCGATGAGCAGGACGTCACCGGGGCGGACGTCCCCGGGCAGGCCCTTGTAGGTGGTGCCGACCTCGTCCTGGGTGCCGTCGACCTCGCGGGTCGTGATCGTGAACGTGTCGCCGTTCGCGAGCGAGACCGGGCCCGAGCTGAACCGGCCGGTGCGGATCTTCGGGCCCTGGAGGTCGACGAGGACGCCGACGGCGTGGCCGGTCTCGTCGCTCGCCCGTCGGATCTCCTTGTAGATCCGCTCGTGCTCGGCGTACTCGCCGTGCGAGAGGTTGAGCCTGGCCACGTCCATCCCCGCGTCGACCAGCTCGCGGATCTTCTCGGGGGTGGAGACGGCCGGGCCGAGGGTGCACACGATCTTGGCGCGACGCATGTGTCGACCTTATCGGGCGTCCCGACACGGACGTGACCCCGGTCACCCTCCGGACAGCCGGGAGGGTGACCGGGGTTCGCGGTCAGACGACGAGGGGGCGGTCGGTCGGGTTGATCGGCCGCGGCAGCGCGGTCGACCCAGTGAGGTACCGGTCGACCCCGGCCGCTGCGGACCGGCCCTCGGCGATGGCCCAGACGATGAGCGACTGCCCGCGTCCGGCGTCCCCGGCGACGAACACGCCGGGCACCGACGTCATGTAGTCCTTGTCCCGCTTGACGTTCGAGCGCTCGTCGAGCTCGACCTCGAGCTGCTCGACGACACCCGGGCCCTGTGGCCCGAGGAAGCCCATCGCCAGCAGGATCAGCTGCGCCGGGAGCACCCGCTCGGTGCCCTCCACCTCGACGAACCGCCCGTCCTGCATGGTGACGTCGACCAGGCGGATCCCGCTGACCTTGCCGTCCTCGCCGAGGATCTCCTTGGTGGACGCGGCATACAGCCGCTCGCCACCCTCCTCGTGCGCGGAGGCGACGCGGAACAGCATCGGGTAGGTCGGCCACGGCTGGCCGGCCGCCCGCTCCTCCCCCGGCCTCGGCATGATCTCCAGGCTGGTGACCGAGCGAGCGCCCTGGCGGTGCGAGGTGCCGATGCAGTCGGCGCCGGTGTCGCCGCCGCCGATGACGATGACGTCCTTGCCCTCGGCCGTGACCTGTCCCTCGACCTCCTCGCCGAGCGCGACCCGGTTGGCCGGCGGCAGGAAGTCCATGGCCTGCATGACACCGTCCAGCTCGCGCCCCGGTACCGGCAGGTCACGCGGCACGGTGGCGCCGACGGCCAGGACGACGGCGTCGTACCGGTCGCGCAGCTGCCTGCCCGTGATGTCCTCGCCGACGTTGACGCCGCTTCTGAAGCGGGTGCCCTCGGCCTCCATCTGGGCGATGCGCCGGTCGAGGACCGCCTTCTCCATCTTGAACTCGGGGATGCCGTACCGCAGCAGGCCACCCGGCTTGTCGGCGCGCTCGAACACCGCGACGGTGTGGCCGGCCCGGGTCAGCTGCTGGGCCGCCGCGAGACCGGCCGGGCCGGACCCGACGACCGCGACCGTCTTGCCGGAGAGCCGCTCGGGCGGCTGCGGCTGGACGTACCCGGAGTCGAAGGCACGCTCGATGGTCGTGACCTCGACCTGCTTGATCGTCACGGCGGGCTGGTTGATGCCGAGCACGCAGGCGGTCTCGCAGGGCGCCGGGCACAGGCGGCCGGTGAACTCCGGGAAGTTGTTGGTCGCGTGCAGCCGCTCGATCGCCTCGCGCCAGTCACCCCGCCACGCCAGGTCGTTCCACTCGGGGATGAAGTTGCCCAGCGGGCAGCCGCTGTGGCAGAAGGGGATGCCGCAGTCCATGCAGCGTCCGGCCTGGCGCTGGAGCTGCCCGAGCTCCTGCTCCTCGTAGACCTCCTTCCAGTCCCTGATGCGGACCGGGACGGGCCTACGGGCGGGCAGCTCGCGCTCACGGGTCTTCAGGAAGCCCTGGGGGTCAGCCACGGGAGGCCTCCATGATCCGCTCCCACACCTCGGGGCCGTCGACGTCGAGTCCTTCCGCCTCGGCGGCGGTGCGCACGTCCAGGACGCGCTGGTAGTCACGGGGCAGCACCAGGCTGAACCTCTCCTTCGCGGTGTCCCACTCCTGCAGCAGGTGGGCCGCCACGGCCGACTCGGTCCAGTCGAGGTGGCGCTGCAGCAGGTCGCGGACGGTCGTCTCGTCGTCGGGGCGCAGCGGCCCCACGTCGACGAGCTCGGGATTGACGCGGTCCCGGTCGAGGTCGAGCACGTAGGCCACTCCCCCCGACATGCCGGCCGCGAAGTTGCGACCGGTCGGGCCGAGCACGAGGACGGTCCCGCCGGTCATGTACTCGCAGCCGTGGTCGCCCACGCCCTCGACGACGGCCGTGGCACCGGAGTTGCGGACGCAGAACCGCTCGCCGACCATCCCGCGCAGGAACAGCTCGCCGGTGGTGGCGCCGTACCCGATGACGTTGCCGGCGATGACGTTCGCCTCGGCCTGGAGCGGGGCGCCGCGGTCCGGCCGGACCACGACACGTCCGCCCGACAGGCCCTTGCCGACGTAGTCGTTGGCGTCGCCGAGCAGACGCAGGGTGATCCCGCGCGGCAGGAAGGCGCCGAGCGACTGGCCGGCCGACCCGGTGAGGGTGAGGTCGATCGTCCCGTCGGGCAGGCCCTCGGGGTGCGCCTTGGTGACCTCGTGGCCGAGCAGCGTGCCGATCGTGCGGTTGACGTTGCGGACCGCGACCTCACCGGTGACGGGCGTGCCGTCGGTGATCGCCTCCCGGGCGATGGCGATGAGGCTGTGGTCGAGCGCCTTCTCCAGCCCGTGGTCCTGACCCGTGGTGTTGCGGCGGGCCGAGCCGTCGGGGCTCTGGACGTCGGCGAAGATCGGCGACAGGTCCAGGCCGGCGGCCTTCCAGTGGTTGACCGCCTTCGTGGCGTCGATGGCGCCGACCTGGCCGATGGCCTCCTCGAGCGTCCGGAAGCCCAGGGCGGCCAGGTGCTCGCGCACCTCCTCGGCGATGTACTCGAAGAACGTCTCCACGAACTCGGGCTTGCCGGAGAAACGCGCCCGCAGCTCGGGGTTCTGTGTCGCGATGCCGACGGGGCAGGTGTCGAGGTGGCAGACGCGCATCATGACGCAGCCGCTGACCACGAGGGGCGCCGTCGCGAAGCCGAACTCCTCGGCGCCGAGCAGTGCCGCGATGATGACGTCGCGTCCGGTCTTGAGCTGGCCGTCGCACTGCACCACGATGCGGTCCCGCAGGCTGTTGAGCACCAGCGTCTGCTGGGTCTCGGCGAGGCCGATCTCCCAGGGCCCGCCGGCGTGCTTGAGCGAGGTCAGCGGCGAGGCGCCGGTGCCGCCGTCGTGGCCCGAGATGAGCACGACGTCGGAGTGCGCCTTGGAGACACCGGCCGCGACCGTGCCGACCCCGATCTCGGAGACGAGCTTGACGTGGATCCGCGCCTCGGGGTTGGCGTTCTTGAGGTCGTGGATGAGCTGGGCGAGGTCCTCGATCGAGTAGATGTCGTGGTGCGGCGGCGGGCTGATGAGGCCGACGCCCGGCGTGGAGTGCCGGGTCCTGGCCACCCACGGGTACACCTTGTGGCCGGGCAGCTGGCCGCCCTCACCGGGCTTGGCGCCCTGCGCCATCTTGATCTGGATGTCGCCGGACTTGGTGAGGTAGAGCGAGGTGACGCCGAACCGGCCCGACGCGACCTGCTTGATGACCGAGCGCCGCTCGTCGTCGAGCAGCCGGTCGACGTCCTCGCCGCCCTCACCGGTGTTCGAGCGGGCGCCCAGACGGTTCATGGCGATCGCGAGCGTCTCGTGCGCCTCCTGGCTGATCGAGCCGTACGACATGGCGCCGGTCGAGAACCGCTTGACGATCTCGCTGACCGGCTCGACCTCCTCGAGCGGCACCGGGGGCCGGTCGGGCGAGGAGGTGAACTCGAACAGCCCCCGCAGCGTCATCAGCCGCTCGGACTGCTCGTCCACGCGCTGGGTGTACTGCTTGAACACGTCGTACCGCCGCTGCCGGGTCGAGTGCTGCAGCCGGAAGACGGTCTCGGGGTCGAACAGGTGCGGCTCGCCCTCGCGGCGCCACTGGTACTCGCCGCCGACGGCCAGCTTGCGGTGCGGGAGGCGCACGCCGTCCGGCGGGTATGCCGCGGCGTGCCGCGCCGCGGTCTCCGCGGCGATCACGTCGAGCCCGATGCCGCCGAGCTGGGAGACGGTGCCGGTGAAGTAGCGGTCGACGAGCTCTTGCGACAGGCCGATCGCCTCGAACACCTGGGCACCGCGGTACGACGCCACGGTCGAGATGCCCATCTTGGACATCACCTTCAGGACGCCCTTGCCGAGCGCCTTGATGAGGTTCGCGACGGCCTTGTCCGGGGTGACCCCGGTGATGTGGCCGGACCGCACGAGGTCCTCGACCGACTCCATGGCGAGGTAGGGGTTGACCGCGGCGGCGCCGTACCCGATGAGCAGGGCGACGTGGTGCACCTCGCGGACGTCGCCGGCCTCGACCACGAGGCCGACCAGGGTGCGGGTCTTCTCGCGGATGAGGTGGTGGTGGACGGCGGAGGTGAGGAGCAGCGACGGGATGGGCGCGAGGTCGCGGCCGGAGTCCCGGTCGGACAGCACGATGAACCGGGTGCCCTCGGAGATGGCCCGCGACACCTCGGCGAAGATCTCCTCGAGCCGCGCCTCTAGGGCCGCTGCACCACCGGAGACGTCGTACAGGCCGCGCACGACGTGGGTCGCGTAGCCCGGCAGGTCGCCGTCGGCGTTGACGTGGACGATCTTGGCCAGGTCGTCGTTGTCGATCACCGGGAACGGCAGCACGACCTGCCGCGCGTGCGCGGGCGTGGCGGTGAGCGCGTTGCCCTCGGGGCCGATGACCGTCCCGAGGGAGGTGACGAGCTCCTCGCGGATCGCGTCGAGCGGCGGGTTCGTCACCTGCGCGAACAGCTGGGTGAAGTAGTCGAAGATGAGCCGCGGTCGGTCGGACAGGACGGCGATGGGCGTGTCGGTGCCCATCGAGCCCAGGGCCTCCGCGCCGCTGCGGGCCATCGGCGACAGCAGGATCTTGAGCTCCTCCTGCGTGTACCCGAAGGTCTGCTGACGGCGGGCGACCGAGGCCGCGGTGTGCACGATGTGCTCGCGCTCGGGCAGGTCGTCGAGGTGGATGAGGCCGGCGTGCAGCCACTCCTCGTAGGGCTGCTGCGCCGCGAGGGAGGACTTGATCTCGTCGTCGGAGACGATCCGGCCGTGCTCGGTGTCGACGAGGAACATCCGCCCCGGCTGCAGCCGGCCCTTGCGGACCACGCGGCTCGGGTCGAGGTCGAGCACGCCGGCCTCCGACGCCAGCACCACGAGGCCGTCGTCGGTGACCGAGTAGCGACCGGGCCGCAGCCCGTTGCGGTCGAGGACGGCGCCGATGAGCGAGCCGTCGGTGAACGTCACCGCGGCCGGCCCGTCCCACGGCTCCATGAAGGTGGAGTGGAACTCGTAGAAGGCCCGGCGGGCCGGGTCCATCTCCTCGTGGTTCTCCCAGGCCTCCGGGATCATCATGAGGACGGCGTGCGGCAGCGACCGGCCGCCGAGGTGGAGCAGCTCCAGCACCTCGTCGAAGGACGCGGAGTCCGAGGCGCCCGGGGTGCAGATCGGGAACAGGCGGTTCAGGTCACCGGGGATGACGTCGGAGACGAGCTGGCTCTCGCGGGCGCGCATCCAGTTGCGGTTGCCCTTGACGGTGTTGATCTCGCCGTTGTGGGCGATGAGCCGGTACGGGTGGGCCAGCGGCCAGGACGGGAAGGTGTTGGTCGAGAACCGGGAGTGCACCAGCGCCAGCTGGGTCTCGAACCGGCGGTCGGACAGGTCCGGGAAGAACGGCTCGAGCTGCCCGGTCGTGAGCATGCCCTTGTAGACGATCGTGCGGCACGACAGCGACGGGAAGTACACCTCGGTCTCGCGCTCGGCCCGCTTGCGCAGGCAGAAGGCGAGCCGGTCCAGGCCGAGTCCCACCATGCGGCCGACGGCGGCACTGACGAACAGCTGCCGGAAGTAGGGCATGCAGTCGCGGGCCACCTGGCCGACGAGCTCGGCCGAGATCGGCACGTCGCGCCACCCGAGGACGTTGAGGCCCTCCTCGCGGGCGATCTGCTCGATCCGCTCGACGGCGGCAGCCCGCTCGGCCTCGTCCTGGGGCAGGAAGGCGGTGCCCACAGCATACGCCCCGCCGACGGGGAGGTCGAAGTCCACGACGGCCCGGAAGAACGCGTCCGGCACCTGGGTGAGGATGCCGGCGCCGTCGCCCACGAGCGGGTCGGCGCCGGTGGCGCCCCGGTGCTCGAGGTTGCGCAGGGCGGTCAGGGCGTGGTCGACGATGTCGTGACCGGCACTGCCCCGCATCGTCGCCACGAGCGCGACGCCACAGGCGTCGTGCTCGAACTCACGGCGGTAGAGCCCGGTGTCGGCGGGCTGGGCGGAGAAGCGCGTGTCGGACACGGGCGGGTCACCGTCCTCGGGGGTCGTAGGGCGTGTGCACAACCCTCGCAAGGGCGCACGGGGCACGCGCGTGGACGGCCTTGGCCACGGCGCAAGCAGGATAGCCCGCGTGCTCGTTGTTCCGCTATGTGAGCCGTCTCATTCCGAATGGTGAGACGTCACGCTGGGTTCCTGAGTTTCCGTCGAGCCGTCCCCGCCCCCACCCCCGCCGGGCAAGGCCACCGGGCGGGTCCGGTTGGCCCGGACGATGGCCACGCCGAGGAGGAAGACGAGGACGCTGGTCCAGACGTTGACCCGCTGGCCGAGGATCCGGTGTGCCTCGTCCGAGCGCATCAGCTCGAACACGATGCGGCCGAGCGGGTAGCCCGCCACGTAGAGCCCGAAGAGCTGGCCGCGGCGCAGGCGCAACCGGCGGTCGACGACCACCAGCGCCAGCGCGAGGACCAGGCAGAACAGCGACTCGTAGAGGAACGTCGGGTGGAAGTAGCCGAGGACCGTGCTCGAGCTGCCGGGGCAGGTCGTGGCGTGCCCGGCCGCCTGGTCCCAGCAGTGGATCTCCAGCTTCCACGGGACGTCGGTGCGCCTGCCGTAGAGCTCGTTGTTGAACCAGTTGCCCCACCGGCCGAGGGCCTGGGCGACGGCCACGCCGGGGACGGCCGCGTCGGCGAAGTCCATGAGCGGCACGCCGTGGCGCCGCGCGCCGATCCAGGCCCCGAGGGTGCCGAGCGCGATGGCTCCCCAGATGCCGAGGCCGCCCTGCCAGATGAAGAACGCGTGGAGGGGCTGGCCGCCCTGGCCGAAGTACGGGTCGGGCGTGGTGATGACGTGGTACAGCCGGCCGCCGACGATGCCGAACGGCACCGCCCAGGCCGAGATGTCGACGGCGAGCTCGGGGGCGTGGCCGCGGTCGCGCAGGCGGCGGCCGGTGACCCACACCGCGACGGCGATGCCGGCCAGGATGCACAGGGCGTACGCGCGGATCGGCACCGGGCCGAGGTGCCACACCCCGGACGTCGGGCTCGGGATGCTCGCCGGTAGCGCGGCCGGCAGCGTGGCCACCAGTGCGGTCGTCACTTGGTCGCGGCCTTCACCTTGTCGGCGAACGCCTGCTGGGTCAGGCCGGTCAGGTCGAGGGTCTTGCCGTCGAGCTTGACCGTCGGGGTGCCGTTGACTCCGTCCTTCTCGGACTGGGTCTGCACCGACTCCACCCACTGGTTGTGGGCCTTGTCGGCGTAGCACTTCTCCCACGACGTCATCGCCGCGCCCGTGATCCCGGCCCGGGTCGCGAAGTCCTTGAGGGCCGCGTCGCTGTACCCCGCGCCCTCCTGCGAGGGCTGCCCCTGGAACGTCGCGGCGTGGTACTGCAGGAACTTGTCCTGGTCGGCCGCGCAGGCGGCGGCGTTGGCGGCGCGGTTCGAGGAGTCGTTCTTCAGGTTGTCGTCGAGGAACGACAGCGGGTGGGCGACGAGCTTGACCTGGTTGGACTGGACCATGTCCTTGATCTGCAGCCCGAAGATCTCCTCGAAGCGGGCGCAGACCGGGCACTGGAAGTCCTCGTAGAGGTCCAGGGTCGGGACGGTCGACGGCGCGCCGGGGTTGACCACGACGCCGGCCCCCATCGCGGCGACGTTCTTCGGCAGGGCCGAGCCCCCGGCGGTGGTGGCGGCCTTCTTGTCCGACTTGCCGAGGGTGACGGCGGTGACGACGCCTGCGACCACGAGGAGCACGACGACCACGGCGACCACGACCTTGGCCGTGCTGGTGCTCCTCGGCGCGGCGGCGGCCGCCTTCTCCTTGCGACTGGCTGCCTTGCGGTCTGCCGTGGCCTTGCTCATGCCGGGTGTCCTTCTCGGTCGAGGGTCTCGTCGGGGTCTACCGCGGTGGCGGGGTGCGGGAACAGCCAGCCGTCGAGCGCGAAGGCCGTCCGCGGGCGGACTGCCAGCCACGCCGCGCAGGCCAGCAGCCCGATGTCGCGCGCGATCTCCTGGGGGTACTGCGTCTGGGAGGCGTCGATGGTTCCCCCCTTGCCGAAACAGCCGCAGTCGATGGACAGGCCACGCGCCCACGCCGAGGAGATCCCGGCGATGAACACGACCATGAGGATCCCGCCGACGACGGCCGATCCGCGCGTCAGCAGCCCCACCACGAGCAGCAGTCCCACGGCGATCTCGACCACCGGCAGGGCGTAGCCGACGTAGCCGGCCATGTCGTACGGCAGCAGCTGATAGGCCCGGACGGACCGGGCGGAGGTCTCGAGGTGACCCACCTTGAGAGCCCCCGCGACGACGAGCACGACACCGAGGACCACGCGGGCCACCAGCCCCACCCAGTCGCGCCACGGGCGTGCGGTCATGTCAGCGCCCGCTCCGCACGCCCTCGGCGAGCTCGCCGACGAGGGACCGGAGCGCCTCGATGCCGGACTGCTCGTCGGGCGCGTCCGTGAGGCACCGCACCAGGGCCGAGCCCACGATGACCCCGTCGGCGTATGCCGCGACCTCCGCCGCCTGGGCGCCGCCCGAGACGCCGAGGCCCACGCACACGGGCTTGTCGGTCACCGCCTTGGTCCGCTCCACCACGACGCGCGCGGCGTCACCCATCGCGGTGCGGGCGCCGGTGACGCCCATGTGCGACACGGCGTAGACGAAGCCCCGGCACTGCGCGGTGACCGCCGCGATCCGTTCCTCGGTGGAGCTGGGAGCGACCAGGAAGACGCGGTCGAGGCCGGTCTCGTCGCTGGCCGCGATCCACTCGCCGGCCTCGTCAGGGATGAGGTCGGGCGTGATCATGCCGGCGCCCCCCGCGGCCGCGAGGTCCTGGGCGAAGCGCCGCGGGCCGTGCTTGAGCACGAGGTTCCAGTACGACATCACGAGCGGGGGCGCCCCGGCGTCGCGCACCGCGCGCGTCGCGGTGAAGACGTCGCGGACGTGGACCCCGTGCTTGAGGGCCTGGTCGGCGGCATACGCGATGGTGGGGCCGTCCATGAGCGGGTCGCTGTAGGGGATGCCCACCTCGACGATGTCCACGCCGGCCTCGACCATCGCCACCATGGCGGCGACGGATCCCTCGACCGAGGGGAAGCCGACGGGCAGGTAGCCGACGAGGGCGGCCCGGTTCTCCTCGCGGCAGCGGGCGAGGACCCCGCCCACGCCGATCTCGGTGGTCGTGCTCACAGCTGGGTCCTCCCGTCGCCCTCGGCGCCCGGCTCGTCGGCGGTGCCGCTCGGGACGGCGTCGCCGTCGATGAGGCCGAAGTACTCCGCGGCCGTGTGCATGTCCTTGTCGCCGCGGCCCGAGAGGTTGACCAGCAGCAGGGCGTCGGGGCCGAGCTCCCGCCCGACCTCGATGGCCCCGGCGAGGGCGTGGGCCGACTCGATCGCCGGGATGATGCCCTCGGTGCGGCAGAGCAGCTCGAAGGCACGCATGGCCTGCTCGTCCGTGGCGTAGCGGTACTCGGCGCGACCGGTGTCCCGCAGCCACGCGTGCTCGGGCCCCACGCTGGGGTAGTCGAGCCCGGCCGAGATCGAGTGCGACTCCAGCGTCTGGCCGTCGTCGTCCTGCATGAGGTAGCTGAAGGTGCCGTGCAGGACACCCGGCGAGCTGGCGGCGAAGCGGGCCGCGTGCCGGCCGCCCGCGATGCCCTCTCCCCCGGCCTCGATGCCGATGAGCCGCACGTCGGTGTCGTCGAGGAAGCGGTGGAAGATGCCCATCGCGTTCGAGCCGCCGCCGACGCAGGCGAGCACGGCGTCGGGCAGCCGGCCCACGCTGTCGAGGACCTGGGCGCGCGCCTCGACACCGATGATGCGGTGGAAGTCGCGCACCATCTCCGGGAACGGGTGGGGCCCGGTGACGGTGCCCAGGATGTAGTGGGTGTGCCCGACGTTGGTCACCCAGTCGCGCATGGCCTCGTTGATGGCGTCCTTGAGGGTGGCGCTTCCGGTGTCGACGGCGTGCACCTCGGCTCCGAGCATCCGCATGCGCGCGACGTTGAGCGCCTGCCGCTCGGTGTCGACCTTACCCATGTAGATCACGCACTCGAGGCCCATGAGGGCGGCGGCCGTGGCCGTGGCGACACCGTGCTGCCCGGCGCCGGTCTCGGCGATGACGCGGGTCTTGCCCATCCGGACGGTGAGCAGGGCCTGGGCCAGCACGTTGTTGATCTTGTGCGAACCGGTGTGGTTGAGGTCCTCGCGCTTGAGGATGACCCGGGCACCGCCGGCGTGCTCGGCGAACCGCGGCACCTCGGTGATGATGCTGGGGCGCCCGGTGTACGTGCGGTGCAGCCGCTCGAGCTCACCGAGGAACCCGGGGTCGACCATCGCCTTGCGACGGGCCTCGTCGAGCTCCTCCAGGGCGGGGACGAGGGCCTCGGGGACGTACCGGCCGCCGAAGTCGCCGAAACGGCCCGGTCGCAGCACGGGGTGGGGTGTCAGGTCGGTCACAGCGGGTCTCCTCCGTCGCGGGTCACGCCGGCGCGCCCGCGGTGATGATGTCGTGCGCGGCCCGGCGGGGGTCGGTGCCGCGCACCAGCGCCTCCCCGACGAGGACCGCGTCGGCTCCCTCGGCGGCGTAGCGGGCCGCGTCCCGGGGGCCGGAGACGCCGGACTCGGCGACCTTGACGACGTCGTCGGGGACGAGCCCGGCGAGGCGGCCGAAGGTGTCGGGGTCGACGTCCAGGGTCTTGAGGTTGCGGGCGTTGACGCCCACGACGGTGGCGCCGGCGTCGAGCGCGCGACGGGTCTCGTCCTCGTCGTGGACCTCCACGAGGGCGGTCATGCCGAGCTCGCGTGCCACCGCGTGCATCCGCACCAGGTCGGCCTGCTCAAGGGCCGCCACGATGAGCAGGACGATGTCCGCGCCGTGCGCGCGGGCCTCGAACAGCTGGTACTCCTCGACCATGAAGTCCTTGCGCAGCACGGGGATCCGCACGGCTGCCCGGACCGCGTCGAGGTCGGCGAGCGACCCGCCGAACCGGCGCTGCTCGGTGAGGACGCTCACCGCGGTCGCGCCACCGGCCTCGTAGTCCGCGGCCAGCGCGGCCGGGTCGGCGATGGTGGCGAGCTCGCCCTTGCTCGGGCTGGACCGCTTGACCTCCGCGATGAGCGACAGGCCGGGACGGCGCAGCGCCGCCTCGGCGTCGAGGGCCGCGGGGGCGTCGGAGGCGAGGCGCTCGACGACCTCCCGGGGGGTCACGGCGACGCGTGCGGCGAGGTCCTCGCGCACGCCGGCGACGATCGCATCGAGGACGGTGGCCATGGACGACAGGCTAACCAGCGGGGCTGGACGGACGGCGTCAGGGTCGCAGAACGGACAGGGCGGGCAGGAGGCGCAGCGCCCCGAAGGCGAGCAGTCCGAGGGCCCAGACGGGACCGGCCACCGGCAGCCGCGCCGCCCAGGCGGGCCGACGACCGCGTGCAGCCGCCGCCAGCCACGAGGCCCAGGCCGCGACGACGAGGAACGCCGTCGCGACGGCATACGCGTTGCTGGACAGGGCCGCGCCGAGGTGCCCCGTGAGCAGGTCGTGGGTGGCCCGCAGGCCGCCGCACGCCGGGCACGGCACCCCGGTCAGCAGGAGGAAGGGGCACAGGCCCCACGACCCGTGCTGGTGCGGGTCGCGCAGCACCAGGGCCGCGGCGAGCGCCGCTCCCCCGGCGCCCACCAGCAGCGGCGCCCGCACACCGGCGGGCGGCACGCTGCCGACGGCGGCGCTCACGGGATCAGTGGATGCCGAGCTCGGGCTTGGTGGACTCGGGCGAGTCGGGGCCGATGACGGTCTTCGCGCCGTAGCCGGCCATGGAGAGCACCTTGCCGGCGACGGCGCCGACGAGGCAGATCACGATGCCCACGACGAACAGCGCGACGTTGGCGATGACGACGGCCACGGACGCCAGGGCGGTCCCGACGAGGATGACGCCCACCCCGGTCCAGGCGGCGATGCTGTGGCCGTGGTCTTCGTGGACTTCTTCTGCCATGGGGCTCGGGCTCCTGGAGGTCGTGGTGCTGCTGGGTACTGGTCCCATTGTGTCAGGTGGTCCGGGTGTCGTCGCGCGCCGTGGGGTCCTCGCCGGCGTCGAGCCGGTCCCAGTCGGTGCCCACGCGCTGGCCGCGGGGTCCGGCCGTGGTGGTCGGCTTCTCGTACCGCGCGCCGAGGCCGCGCCAACCCGGCGCGCCGACCCAGCCGCCGACGGCCGCCACGAGGAGCAGGACGCAGGCCACGAGGTCGACCCACGGCCACGCCGTCGCGGTCGAGTGGGTCTCCAGGGTGCCGGTGCGGCCGGCGCTGCGCGCCGCCACGGACCCCAGGGCCCCCGACGGGTCGAAGGCGACCTGGGCCACCACGAACCCCTCGCCCAGCGCCGCGAGCACCACCACGGCGAGGGTGACGCGCCGCAGGACGGGCCCGCTCGTGGTGCTGGCGACGGCTGCCGCGAGGGCGACGAGCGCCAGGGCCACGACGCCGGAGGCGACCTCCGTGCCCGTGGCGTCGATGCGGCTGGCGCCGAGGACGGCGTCGTCGACCGTGCCGGAGACCCAGGTGCGGCCGCCGCTGGCGAGCAGGACCAGCGACGAGACGAGGGCCAGCAGGACGACGAAGAGCTTGCCCGTGGGCCGCAGCCGCCTCATCGGACGGTCCGCAGGGCCGAGGCGGTGGCGACCGCGCGCAGGGCGGCAGCCGCCTTGTTCACCGTCTCCTCGTACTCCGTGGTGGGCACGGAGTCGGCGACGATGCCCGCCCCCGCCTGGACGTGCGCGGTGCCGTCCTTGACGAGGGCGGTCCGGATGGCGATGGCCATGTCGAGGTCTCCGTGGAAGTCGAGGTAGCCGACGACGCCGCCGTAGACACCGCGCCGGCTGGGTTCGTAGTGCTCGATGAGGCTGAGTGCGCGCGGTTTGGGGGCACCGGAGAGCGTCCCGGCCGGGAACGTCGCACGCAGGACGTCGTATGCCGTGCAGGCCGGCCGGATGTCCCCCACCACCGTGGACTCCAGGTGGGTCACGTGCGAGTAGCGGCGGACGTTCATGAACTCGACCACGTCGACCGTCCCCGGCTCGCAGACGCGCTGGAGGTCGTTGCGGCCGAGGTCGACGAGCATGACGTGCTCTGACCGCTCCTTGGGGTCGGCGAGCAGGTCCTCGGCGAGCGCGAGGTCCTCCTCCGGCGTCTTGCCGCGGGGCCGGGACCCGGCGATCGGGTGCGTGATCGCGCGGCGGCCGGTCACCTTCACGAGGGCCTCGGGCGAGGAGCCCACCACGTCGTACGAGCCGCCGTCGGGGTGCGGCAGCCGGAGCAGGTACATGTACGGGCTCGGGTTCGCCGTGCGCAGCGCGCGGTACACGTCGAGCGCGTCGGCCGGGCAGGGCGTGGAGAACCGCTGGGACAGGACGACCTGGAACACCTCGCCCGCGCGGATGTCCTCCTTGGCGTCCTGGACCATCTGCTCGAAGTCCGCCTGCGTGGTGTTGCTCGTCACGCCCTGCCGGGCGCGGTCGAAGGCGTCCCGGTCGACGGTCGCGACGGTCGAGGAGGCCGCAGCCGCGAGGTCGGCGGTCATCGCGTCGAGCCGGGCAACGGCGTCGGCCCACGCCTGCTCGACCCGCTCGTCGGTGGCGTCGTAGTTGACGGCGTTCGCCACGAGCAACAGCGAGCCGTCGGCGTGGTCGAGGACGGCGAGGTCGGTGGCGAGCATCATCGCCAGCTCCGGCACGTCGAGGACGTCGGGGTTGGTGTCGGGGACCCTCTCCCACCGCCGCACGGCGTCGTAGGTGATCGCCCCGACCATGCCGCCGGTGAGCGGGGGCAGGCCCTCGACCGGCTCGGTGGCCAGCGCCGCCACGGTGTCGCGCAGCGCCTCCAGCGGGTTCCCGTCGGTGGGCACCCCGACCGGGGGCTCCCCCAGCCAGAGGGCCTCGCCGTCCCGCTCGGTCAGGGTGGCGCGGCTGGTCGCCCCCACGATCGAGTACCTCGACCAGACTCCGCCGTGCTCGGCGGACTCGAGCAGGAACGTGCCCGGGCGGTCGCCGGCGAGCTTGCGGTAGACCCCCACCGGGGTCTCGGCGTCGGCCATGAGCCGGCGCACCACGGGGATCACCCGCCGGTCCTGGGCGAGCACCGAGAAGGTGTCCAGGCTCGGCCAGGTGGCTCCGAACGCGAGGTCGGGGCTGACGTCACTCACCGGCATACGGCCGCGCCCCGAGGTCGCCCTCGTCGAAGCACGTGCGCGCGCCGGTGTGGCAGGCGGCGCCGACCTGGTCGACGCGCACGAGCAGCGCGTCGCCGTCGCAGTCGAGCGCCACCGACTGGACGCGCTGGTGGTGGCCGCTGGTGTCGCCCTTGCGCCAGTACTCCTCACGGCTGCGCGACCAGAAGGTCACGCGGCCCTCGGTGAGGGTCCGGCGCAGCGCCTCGTCGTCCATCCAGCCGAGCATCAGCACCTCGCCGGTGTCGTGCTGCTGGACGACCGCGGCGACCAGGCCGTGGGCGTCGCGCTTGAGGCGGTCGGCGATGGCGGGGTCGAGGGCGGCAGGGGAAGTCACCCCGCCATTGTGCCGGGTCACCGGCCGCGGGCTCCGAGCGGCGTCCCGGGCGGGGTCGCACCGGCGTGCTGGGCGCCGGAGTCTCCGGGCCGGCGACGCACCACGGGATCTTGAGCCGGAGCCGGGCCCGCCGGATCATGGGCGCATGGGCGTCATCGAGCTCGAGGTCACGCGCACCGTCCCGGCTCCGGTGGAGGACGTCTTCGCGCGCCTCGCCGACATCGAGGGCCACAACGCGTGGATGCCACGCAGCGGCAGCATCCTGCGGCGGACCCGGCAGACCTCTGCCGGTGCGACGGGGCTGGGGACCACCTACCTCGACCACACCCTGCTGGGGCCCACCCCCGGGGAGGTCGTCGTCTTCGACCCCCCGAGCGCTCTCGGCTACCACTGGTGGACCAGGTCGCGCCGCGGCCGGCTGCACGTCCAGGGCTGGCCGGGGTACGTCCTGGCCCCGGACCCGGACGGTGGGACGCGAGTACGCCACCACGCCCGGACGGAGACGTACGGCGCCTACCGGGTCGCCGGTCCGGTGCTGCGCCGGATCGCCCTGCGCGAGCGCACGGCGACCGTGGACGCGCTGGTCCGGTCGTTCACCGGGGCCACGGGTGGCTGAGGACGACCTCTGGGCCGGCCTCGTCGACCCGTTCGCGGACGGCGCCTACGCATCGGCCAAGGGGCTCGTGCGCACGTACGTCATGCACCAGCACCTGCTCGAGCACCTGCCCCCACCGCCGGCGACGGTCCTCGACGTGGGCGGCGGAGCCGGGCACCAGTCCTTCCCCCTCGCCCGCGCAGGCTGGCACGTGACCCTGCTCGACTCCTCGGACGCGATGCTGGCTCGGGCGAGGGAACGGCTCGGCGTCCTGCCGGCCGGGGCGCGGGACCGGGTGCGTCTGCTGCACGCGGAGGGCGAGCACGCGGTCGAGGCCGTCGCGGGGCAGCAGTTCGACGCGGTGCTGTGCCATGGGGTGCTGGGCTACCTGGACGACCCGGTCGCGATGATCGAGCAGCTCTGCCGGTGCGTGGCGCCGGGCGGCATCGTCTCGATCCTGACGGGGAACGCGCGGACGTCCGCCGTGCGGCCGGCGCTCGAGCGACGCTGGCAGGACGCCCTCGCCGCCTTCGACGACCCCCGCGAGCTGGGGGTCCTGGGGGTGCCGACACGCGGGGACGACGTCGAGCACCTGTCCGGGTTGCTGGAGGCGCACGGGGTGCAGCCCGTGCAGTGGTACGGCGTGTGGCTGTTCACCGACTGGCTCGAGTTCAGCGGGGCCACGGTCGACCTCGAGGACCCCCACGAGGTCGCGGCCATGGCCCAGGTGGAGCTGGAGGCGAGCCGGCGCGACCCGTACCGGCAGCTCAGCCGACCGTTCCACCTCGTGGGGCGCAGGCCCGCCTGACCCTGGCGGTGCGAGGGTGGGCCGGGTCTGCCGGTCACCCCGCGCCCGACGCCGGTGCCCCGCAGAGGACGAGCTCGTAGCCGTCGGGGTCGGCCAGCAGGAGGCGGACGTGGCCCGTCGGCGCCACGTCGAGGCACTCGTCCCCGAGCCGGGTGGCGCCCAGCGACAGCAGCCGGTCGACCTCGGCCCGGAGGCCGACGTCGCCGGCCACGAGCTCGAGGCGCTGGCGGTTGGGCCCCACCTTGGGCTCGACAGGGGGGCCGCCCCACGAGATGTTGGTGCTGCCTCCCGGCGGCCTGATCGAGGTCTCCTCGTCCTGGTCCCACACCAGCGGCCAGCCGAGCGCCGCGCTCCAGAACTGCCCCACCGCGCGCGTGCCGTCGCACGTCACCTCGGCCAGGAAGCCGCACTCGGCGAGGAACCGGTTGCCGGGCGCCAGGACGCAGAAGTCGTTGCCCTCCGGGTCCTCGAGCACGACGTGGCCCTCCTCCGGGAGCTGGCCCACGTCGAGGTGACGCGCACCGAGCCCCAGCGCCCGCTCGACGACCGAGTTCTGGTCGGCGTCGGAGGAGCTCGTGAGATGCAGGTGCAGGCGGTTGCGCACTACCTTGGGCGACCGAGCGGGCTCGAACCGGAGCCGGAAGCCGGTCGGCTCGGTCGGGACCAGCTCGACGCCGCCGTGGTTCGCCGGCTCGCCTGCCGTGCGGTCCCGGTCCCAGCCGAGCAGCGCTCCCCAGAAGCTGGCCAGCGCGGCCGGGTCGTCGGCGTCGAAGATCAGCGCCCGCAGCTCCGCGGCCATCGTGGTCCCCCGTCCCTCGCCCTGCCGGCGGTGCGGCGCCGGCCCGTCCGACGACGCTAGGTGGCCCACGCCTGCAGGGGCAACGAGTTTTGCCGTCCGTGGGTAGCGTGACGTCCCGTGCGCGTGTGGGTGAGCGGTTCGGCAGGCAGGCTCGGCAGCGAGGTGTGCCGGCAGCTCCTCGCCGCGGGCCACGAGGTCGTCGGCGCCGACGTCCGGGGGGAAGCCCCTGCCGTGGACCTGCTCGACCCGGCTGCGGTGGCGGCCTCGCTCGCCGGCTGCGACGCCGTGGTGCACTGCGCCGGCATACCGACTCCCGAGGACATGGACCCCACCGACCTCGTGCGGACCAACGTCCTGACGACGTTCACGGCGCTCGAGCAGGCCTGGACCGCAGGGATCCGCACGGCCGTCCTGGCCTCGAGCGGCGCGATCCACGGCACCGCGTTCTCCCCCGAGCCGCTCACCCAGCCCTACGTCCCGGTCGACGAGGACAGCCCGAGGCGGTCCTCGTCGCCTCGGACGAGACGCGGGTCAGGCGGCCGGTCGAGGAGCTCCTGCGCGAGCACTTCCCGGACACCGAGGTCGGGGTGCCGCTGACCGGGACGGCCGGCGCGTTCGACTGCTCGAGGGCCGAGCGGGTGCTCGGGTGGCGCCCGACCTCCCGCTGGCGGGAGCCGGTCGCGCCCTCGGCTCAGGACCGGACAATGCTGTAGACGTACATGTCGCGGCGCTCGGCGCCCACCTGCTGCCAGGAGCGCAGCAGGCCTTCCCGCGCGAACCCGCACGCCGCGGCCGTCCGCCACGACGCCTCGTTCCGCGGCTCCACGTAGAGCTGCAGGCGCTGCACCTCCTCCAGGCCCATGGCCCAGGCGGTCAGCGCGGACAGCGCCGCCCTGCCGTACCCACGCCGACGGTGCTCGGCCGCGATCCAGTACCCGGTGGACGCTCGACCGTGGGCGAGATCCCTGGTCCACAGGCCGATCTGGCCCACCGCCCGGCCGGTCCTCGCGGACTCCACTGCGAAGGAGTAGCCCTCGCCCTCCCCCAGCCGTTGGTGCTGTCTGTCGATGTACGCCCTCGCGTCCGCCTCGGAGCCCGAGCGCGGCACCGTGGTCACCAGCGGGATGAGCGGATCCGACGCCGCTGCCACGACCAGCTGGACGTCCTCGTCCCGGAACGGGCGCAGCACCACCGAGCCGTCGCCGCGCAGCGTGGGCACCTGGCTGGGGAGGGTCACTTCTGGGCGATGAGCTGGACGAGGTTGCCGCAGGTGTCGTCGAGCACCGCGACCACGGCCGGCCCGATGTCGGTCGGCGGCTGGGTGAACCGCACCCCGAGCCCGGTGAGCCGCTCGTGCTCGGCGGCGACGTCCTCCACGGCGAACTGCGCGGCCGGTATGCCGTCGTCGGCCAGAGCCGCCCGATAGGGCGTGACCGCCGGGTGGCCGGAGGGCTCGAGCAGGAGCTCCGGGCCGTCGGGGTCCTCCGGCGAGACCACCGTGAGCCAGGAGTCCTCGCCGAGCGGGATGTCGTGGTGCACGGTGAAGCCGAGCTTCGAGGTGTAGAAGTCCAGCGCTGCCCGCTGGTCGTCGACGTAGATGCTGGTGAGGCGGATCCTCATGGCGTGCCCTTCGGCTCGTGGGTGGTGTGGTCGTCGTCGAAGACGTTCCAGCAGATCGGGCTGCGGGCGCGCTGGTCCTCCAGGACGAGCGCGCGGACGGCATCGGGGAGACGGTCGCGCTGCCACTGCCGCTCCGTAGCGGCAGCCTCGTCGCCTGCAGCCCTGGCGGCGGCACGAGCGGCGGTGCGGGCGGCGGTGCCTGTGCCGGCCGGCGCCAGGGCCGCCGCCTCGGCCGCAGCCCGGACGGCTCGGATCGCGTAGGCCGCGGCGCCCAGGTCGTGCGCGGCGACGTGGGCCACCGCGACCGCCTGGCCGGCGGAGAGAGCGGCGAAGCGTGCAGGGTCGGGCAGACCTCGCCCCGCGGCGTTCGCCCGGAACGCCGTGTCGTGCGCCACGGTCATCCGCACCTCCCCGCGGATCCACGCCCGGCCGACCTCGATGGCCTCGCGCGGACGCGGGTCGTCCGGGCTCTCCCGCTCGAACAGGGGCAGGACGTGCTCCGCGCACTGCAGGGCCCACTCGGCCAGCAGGTGGTGGTGCTCGTCGGTGAGCGTGCCGCCCCGGCGGATGGTCACGAGCCGGGGGTCTCGCTCCTTCGGCAGGATCGGCACGGCTCAGAGCTGGAGGATGCGGGTCGAGACCTCGTAGGCGGCCGCGACACCCCTGGGGTCGTGCAGCCCGGCGGGCTCGTCGAGGGCCGCCTGGGTGCGCCGGCGCACGGCAGCCCCCGGGTCGGGGGCGACGAGGTCCTCGCAGAGCCCTGCGACGACGAGGCGGGCGTCGTGCTCGTCCAGTCCCTCCACGGCCAGTCCGTTGTACAGCAGCGTCGCCGCCTCCTCGAAGACCTCGCGCGCCATCTCGGGGTCCACCTCGGGGCGTTCACGGGCGACCCTCTCGGCGGTGGCCAGCAGCTGGTCGAACGGCGGCTCGAACTGGGGCGACGGCATACCCGCCAGCGTGGCAACACCCGTGACGCCGAGGCAACCGGATTGCGCGCTCAGGCGCCGTCAGCGACGCCCGGCCGCCGCGTGAAGGTCAGGTGGGTGACGCCACTGGGCGAGGACACCGTCTCGACGGCATACCCCTCCTCGATGCCCTCGAGGCCGTCCCAGAGGCGCACCCCGCGGCCCAGGACGATCGGCACCTGGACGAGGTGCATGCGGTCGACGAGCCCTGCGGCGAGGAAGTCGCGGACCACGCTGGGTCCGCCACCGATCCGGACGTCGAGCCCGCCGGCGGCCTCCGTCGCCACGGCGAGCGCCTCGGCGGGGCTCGCGTCCAGGAAGTGGAAGGTGGTCCCGCCCTCCATCTCCATCGGGGGGCGCGGGCGGTGGGTCAGGACGAACGTCGGGGTGTGGAAGGGCGGGAGGGGGCCCCACCAGCCGCGCCAGTCCGGGTCGTCCTGCCAGCCGGGCGGCCCGAACTTGTTGGCCCCCATGATCTCGGCGCCGATGCCGTGCTCGTGCCGCTGCGCCATCGCGTTGTCGACCCCGTCGCTGCCGGCCGGGTCCCACATGCGGGTGGCCATCATCCAGCGGTGCAGGCGCTGGCCGGCGTGGCCGAACGGCGCCTCGAGGGACTGTGGCTCCCCCGTGGCGAAGCCGTCGAGCGAGATCGAGAAGTTCTGGATCCGGGTGAGGGACACGGGGCACGCTCCTGCCTGGGTGGTGGCGCCAGTCTGCCCCTCGGGGCCGACAGCGGTCTGCAGGGTGGACCCGGCCGCCGGCCGCTCCTCATCGGTCCCGGGACGGGGCGCGCCGATGTGGCGGTCGGGTACCCGTCAGGCGGGCGGACCGCGTACGCTGGGACCTGCGTCCCGCCGCACGGCGGAGGCGCTCCAGCGACACGGGCCCAGCCCCTCCCCTGCCGCGCGGCCGCACCGGTCCGGTGCGTCGTGCCGTCGGCGGGCAGGCGAGCCGCCCCGCGCTCGGTGCCCCGGCACCGTCCTCGGCCCGTGCCGTGTCCGACGAGGAGAAGGAACCCGCTTGGCACAGCGAGCTCCGCGCCGTCCCGGCGCGTCGCGTCCCACGTCCCGCGACGGACGACGTCCGCGCACCCGGGACGAGGAGGGCATCCTCCCCGTCCTCGCCAAGGCCGTCCGCCAGGTGGAGGCGGCCGCCCAGCGCGGCCCCGTGCGCCCCGGCGCCCGCACGGCATACCAGGTCGTCGCCCTGCTCGTGCGCGAGGAGCGCGCCCGCGTGAAGACCGACCCGGAGGTCTCGGAGGCGGAGCGCT
This sequence comes from Pedococcus sp. NPDC057267, assembly GCF_042668795.1. Lineage (NCBI taxonomy): Bacteria > Bacillati > Actinomycetota > Actinomycetes > Micrococcales > Intrasporangiaceae > Pedococcus > Pedococcus sp. NPDC057267. The sequence goes on from NZ_JBHUYG010000001.1 coordinate 54,672, forward strand.
CCGCCGTCCTGACCCGGCTCGACGGAATCGCCACCATCCTCGCCAAGACTGCAGCCCGCGACACGTCCCTGCTGGCCCTGCTGGCCGAGGACGCCACCGTCTCCTCCGCCGCCCTGAGCCTGAAGGAGGACATGCTCCGCGCGGCCGGCCGCGAGGTCGAGCCCGAGGAGGAGCCCGAGCCGGACGAGGTCGCCGTGGCGCCTGCCGCTCCGCAGCGGATCGTGCCGCCGACGGTCATCGCCCGGCAGCTGGCGAACCCGTTCCTGGCCCCCGACTACTCGGCGGTGCCCCCGCGCCCCACGACCAACCGGTTGGGCGGCTGGGAGCTGCTGACGCCGCTGTTCCGTGCGTTCGAGAGCGGCGGCGACGCCACCTGTATGCCGTTGCCCGAGGACCCGGAGCTGCCGATGGGCATGCGCGGGCTGCACCTCATGCGCCACCAGGCCCAGCTCGTGGCGGCCGCCGCGGAGGGCCACCGGACCTTCCTGCTGGCGGACGAGCCGGGCCTGGGCAAGACCGCGCAGGCGCTGCTCGCCGCGGAGGCCGCGGACGCGTTCCCCCTGCTGGTCGCCGTGCCGAACGTCGTCAAGGCCAACTGGGCCCGCGAGGCCGAGCTGTGGACCCCGCGCCGGACCTCGACCGTCGTGCACGGCAACGGCGAGACCGTGGACGGCTTCGCCGACATCGTCATCGTCAACTACGAGATCCTCGACCGGCACGTCGGCTGGCTCGGCGAGCACGGCTTCCAGGGCATGGTCGTCGACGAGGCGCACTTCATCAAGAACAAGACCTCCCAGCGCTCGCGCCACGTGCTCGAGCTCTCCGAGCGCATCCGCTCACGCCGCCTCAACCCGCTGCTCATGGCCCTCACCGGCACGCCGCTCATCAATGACATCGAGGACTTCCGGGCCATCTGGCAGTTCCTCGGGTGGATCGACGACACCAAGCCGCGGATGACGCTCATGGCCGCCCTCGAGGAGAACGGCCTGACCCCGGCCGACCACGGCTTCTACAAGGCCGCCCGGACCAGCGTCATCAACCTCGGCATCGTCCGCCGGCGCAAGGTGGACGTCGCGGCCGACATCCCGTCCCGCCGGATCGCCGACCTCCCCGTCGAGCTGGACGACGAGGCAGGGCGCTCCATCCGCGCGGCCGAGCAGGAGCTCGCCCGGCGGCTCGTGGCCCGGTACGACTCCGCCCTCGCGACGCGGAAGGTCTCCGTCGTGGTCGACGGCATCGACCACGAGCTGGTCCGCCGGGTCGCGGAGTGGGAGCGCGAGGACGGCGGGTCGGACAAGACCGGCGACAACGTGTTCACGGTCATGCGCCGCATCGGCCAGGCCAAGGCCGGCCTGGCCGCCGACTACGCCGCGCAGCTGGCGCGCAACGTCGGCAAGGTCGTGTTCTTCGCGAAGCACATCGACGTCATGGACGAGGCGGAGCAGACCTTCGCACGCCGTGGGATCGGCTACTCCTCGATCCGCGGCGACCAGACGCCCAAGGCCCGCAAGGCGGCCATCGACGCGTTCCTCACCGACCCCGAGATCTCGGTCGTGGTCTGCTCGCTCACCGCGGCAGGCGTCGGCCTCAACCTCCAGGTCGCCTCGAACGTCGTCCTCGCCGAGCTCTCGTGGACCTCCGCGGAGCAGACGCAGGCCATCGACCGCGTGCACCGGATCGGCCAGACCGAGCCGGTGACTGCCTGGCGGATCATCGCGGCGCAGACCATCGACCCGCGCATCGCCCAGCTCATCGACGACAAGGCGGGGCTCGCGGCGCGCGCCCTCGACGGGTCGGACGAGGAGGTCGGCTCCTCCGCCGACGTCCAGCTCGAGGCGCTGGTGACCCTGCTGACCGACGCGCTGGAGAAGCGGCAGGCTGCCCTCCCGGCGACCGAGTTCGCCGGCGTCGTCGAGGTTCCCGAGGTCACCGAGGCCTGACCCGGGCCCGGGCCACGGCCCGGCACGCCTCGGCACCCACGGCCCACGCGCGACCCCGACGGACCCATGACCACCCACCTGCTGCTCCTCGCGGACACGCACCTGCCCAAGCGCGCCAGGGACCTGCCCGAGCGGGCACAGCCACATCCCCTGGGACACGACCACCCCGCGGGGGCTGCGGCTGCTCAACCCCGGGTCCCACCGACCGGCGGCGGCAGCCGTCCTGCACCTACATGACCGCGGTGGTCGAGGACGGGGTCCTGGAAGCGGTCGTCCTGCACGAGCTCCGGCGGCACTGAGGCGTCGGGCCCGCGGCCCCACGCCGCTGGCCGTCGGGCCCGCAGCGGTCAGGCCCGCAGCACCTGCTCCTGCCGGTACCCCGTGGTCAGGTCGGTGATGGTCACGGCCACGATGCCGGCGGCGTCGACGGTGTACCGCTCCTCCACGGTGGGCCCGCTCCCCAGTCGCTCGATCGCGACGCCGTCCGGCAGCCGGTCGCGGTCCTGCTGCAGGGTGGGGTCGAACGGGAACACGACCTCGCCGACGGGCGCGAGGTCCCCCCTCGGCTCGCCCTGGTCGTCGACGGAGGAGTACTCCACGAACCGGAACCAGCCGATGTTGTGCGCCGCCTGGTAGCGCCGGGTCACGACCACCGGTTCGGAGGAGGCGTCGGCGCCCACGGCCGGCGCCGTCGCGAGCGAGCGGTCCAGCACCGGGTCGAACGAGACCCCCGCACCGGCCTCGCGCTCCCGGAACACGCCGAACCCGCGGGAGAGGCGGTCCTGCAGCGAGAAGCCCGCCGACCGGTCGGCGGCGATGGCCAGGCCGACCGCGGACGACGCGCTGGGCAGTGGCGCCCGGTGCACCCGGCGCCCGAACCGCTCGCGCAGCAACCTGGGCACCAGCGGCAGCCCGCTCGCACCGCCCACGAGGTAGATGCCGGCCACGCCCTCGAGCCCCATCGGGTCGTCGCCGGGCGGGAGGGTCGCCACGAGCGGCTCCATGGCCGCCACGGACTGCTCGACCAGGGGTGTGACGGCGGCGTAGTAGTCGGCGACGTCGACGCTGACCAGCCCGGCGTCCGAGCCCGGCACCTCGAGGGGCACGCGCCGCGACTGCGGGGTCAGGCGCTCCTTGGCCTCGCGGCACTGGTCGACGAGGACCGCCCAGTCGCCCGCGTCCAGGTCGCCGCGGCCCACTCCGGCCGCCTCCAGCGCCAGGTCGGCCAGGGCCTCGTCGAAGTCGTCGCCGCCCAGGCGGTTCACCCCGCGGGAGTCGAGGACCTCGTGGGTCGTGCCGTCGAGCTGGACGAGGGAGGTGTCGAACGTGCCGCCGCCGAGGTCGTAGACCACGACGACGTTGCGGCGCGAGGTGATGGAGCGGGCCTGGCGGTGGGCGAACTCGAGGCTGGCCGCGGACGGCTCGTTGACCATGCCGGCGACCGTGAACCCGCCGCGGCGGCAGGCCTCGAGGGTGAGGAACCGCTGGGCGCTGTGGGCCTGCGCGGGGACGCCGAGCACGACCCGGACGTCGTCACCGGACCCCGGCACCGCCTCGACGCTGGAAGCCTCCCGCAGGGCCCGGCGCAGCGCGGCGAAGAAACCGGTCAGGAGGTCGAGGAGGGGCACCTCCCGGCCACCGACCGCGAAGGACGCGCCGGGCGCCGTGCCGGGCTCGGCCAGCGCCCGCTTGAACGACCGCACCACCGGTGCACCCCGGCGACCCGCCGCCAGCGCCTCGAAGCCGAAGACGAGGTCGTCGCCGTCGAGCGCGGCGACCGACGGGAAGTGGTCGTGGGCGTCCCCGTCCGCGTCGAGGAACGACACGACCGGGTAGTTGCCCCGGTCCGCGTGCGCGACGACCGTGTGCGTGGTGCCGAAGTCCAGCCCGAGATCCATGCCGCAAGGCTAGGTGCACCCCGGACCCCCAGCGCGACCCGCGTCCGAGGAGTAGGAAGGACCGCGAGGGCACAGGAGGCCGCGAGGCCACGGGAGAGGATGGAGCCATGACCGAGGGACGTCCGCCGTTCCCGCCGTTCGACGAGCAGAGCGCCCGGCAGAAGGTGCAGGCCGCCGAGGACGCCTGGAACACGAGGGACCCAGATCGCGTGAGCCTGGCGTACACACCCGACTCGGTGTGGCGGAACCGCGACGCCTTCCTGCAGGGGCGCGAGCAGATCGTCGAGTTCCTCACGGCGAAGTGGGAGCGCGAGCTCGACTACGCCCTGCGCAAGAGCCTGTGGGGCTTCACCGGCAACCGCATCGCCGTTCGCTTCCAGTACGAGTGCCACGACCGCGACGGCCAGTGGTTCCGCAGCTACGGCAACGAGCTGTGGGAGTTCGACGACGCCGGGCTGATGCGACGGCGCGAGGCCTCGATCAACGACCTCGCGATCGCCGAGGACGAGCGGCGCATCTTCGGGCCGCGTCCGGAGGACGAGCGCACCCCGGAGCACGACATCCCCCTGCGCTGACGCCTGTGCCCCGGGCGCCGACCCGCATCCGGCGCACCCGGCGTCCGGGACGTCGGCGGGAGTCACGGCACGGCAAGCCGGTACCCCCGCTTGACGACCGTCTGCACGACGGAGCGGCCGCAGACCTCGCGCAGCCGGGCGATCGCCACCTCCGCCGCGTGCGGGTCGGTCGACTCCCCGGGCAGTGCGGCGAGCACCTGGCCCCGGGTCACGATGCCGCCGGCCGCGTCGGCCAGGACCCGAAGCACCTCCAGGCCGCTCGGCGAGACCGGCAGCACGTGGCCGTCGAGCAGGGCCACGGTGCGCCGCACCTGCAGGGGCCCGAGCACCGTGGACACGGCGGAGGTCTGCGCCCGCTCGTAGTGGCCGACCAGCGCGCGCACGAGGGCTCCCAGCCGGCCGCGCTCCGGCACGATGGGTTCGATCCGGCGCTCGCGCAGTGGCGCGGCGGTCACCGGGCCGACGGCCGCCATGACCATGCAGCCGGTCGCGCAGCGGTGCACCACGGAGGCCAGCACCCCCTCCCGGTCGGCTGCGTCGAGCCAGGCACGGACTCCCGGGGCCGACGTGAAGACGACCGCGTCGACCTCGCCGGCCGCCGCGGCGCGGACCGACGCGGCGAGGGCGTCGGGGTCCGGCGGCGGCCCCCAGCGGTAGACCACGAGGCTGGCGACGTCGGCTCCGGCGGCCGCCAGCTCGACGTCCAGGCCGTCGGCGCCGGCGCCGTGGTGCTGCACGGCGACCCGCAGGCCGGCCACGCCCTCGGCGAGCAGCAGGTCGAGGATCTCCGCCGAGGTCTCGGACTCGGCCACCCAGTCGGCCTGCAGCCCCGCGGCCTGGATGGCGCCGCGCGCCTTGGGACCGCGGGCGACGATGCGCGCCTGCGCGAGCACCTCGACCAGGTCGTCGGCGAGGCCGGCCGCGTCGGCCGCCTCCACCCAGCCGCGGAAGCCGATGCCCGTCGTGACGACGACCGTGTCGGGCGGCTCGTCCACCAGCGCCCTGGTCGCGGCGAGCAGCTCCTCGTCGTGCACGTGCGGCACGATCGACAGCGCCGGGGCGTGCCGCACCTGCGCACCCCGCCGGGTCAGCGCGGAGCCGAGCTCGGACGAGCGCCGGTCGGCGGTGACGAGCACGACGCAGCCCGCCATCACCTGTCCCAGGGCCGGTGCGCTCACGCCGGCGCCTCCAGCAGGCCGGGAGCCGCGACGTCGCCGACCACCACGACCGCCGGCGCGGCGACGCCCACCTCCAGGCACCGGTGCACGAGGCCGTCGAGCGGCGCGGTGGTGACCCGCTGGTCCGGCAGGCTCGCCCGCTCCACCACCGCGGCGGGGGTGCCCGGGTCGGCCCCCGCCGCGAGGAGCCGGTCGACGTGCTCGGCGAGGAGTGAGACCCCCATGAGCAGCACGAGGGTGGCGCTCCGCTCGACCACGCAGGCGACGGCGGTGGGCTCGAGCGCGCGGTGGCCGTGCGCCACGTGCACCGAGCCGACGGTGCCGCGATGGGTGAGGGGTATGCCGGCCAGCCCCGGCCCGCTGAGCGCCGAGCTCACGCCGGGCACCACCTCGACGGGTATGCCGTGCGCGCGGCACGCCCGCACCTCCTCGCCCCCGCGCCCGTAGACGAAGGGGTCGCCGCCCTTGAGGCGGACGACCGTGCGGCCAAGCTGCGCCTGCTCGACGAGGATCCGGTTGATCTCCTCCTGCGGCACGGCGTGCAGCCCGGGTGTCTTGCCCACGTCGACCACCTCGACGTCCTGCGGCAGGTTCGCCAGCAGCCCCGTGGGGCCGAGCCGGTCGGTCACGACGACGTCGGCCTCCGACAGGGCACGCCGGCCGCGGACCGTCAGCAGGTCCTCGGCGCCCGGACCGCCCCCGACGAGCACCACCCGGCCCGGCCCCGGCCGGGCCGCACGACGACGAGGTCGCAGGTCGACCGGTCCGCAGGTGAGCTGGGCCGCGAGCGCGTCCCGGACCGCCGCCGCGCGGGCGGGGTCCGGGGAGCCGTCCTGCGAGAGCACCCCGACGACGAGACCGGCATGCGTCGTCGTGGCAGGGGTCCGGGCCGAGCCGGCACCGGCCTCCCCCGCGTTGACGCTGAAGACGCGCCGCTGGTCGGCCCAGCGGCACAGGTCCGCGTTCGCGCGGGGGTCGTCCGTCGCGGCCTGCACGAGCCATGCCCCGTCGACGTCGTGCTCGGCGACGTCGCGCTGCTCCCAGCGCACCGAGCCGGCCGCCACGAGGTCGCTCAGGTCCTCGCACACGTGCGGGGCGACGACGGTGACGACGGCGCCGTCCGCCACCCACGCGGCCGCTCGGCGCGCGGCCACCGGTCCACCACCGGCGACCAGCACGCGGCGACCCCGCAGGTCCAGACCCAGGAGCGTCGTCACGCCGGGCCGTCCTCGTCCGGCGCGCCGACGTGCACGGTGCCGTCGCGCACCTCGACCGGCCAGGTCCGCAGCGCCCGGGGCTCCCTGCCGACGGGGTCGAGGCAGTCTCCGGTCCGCAGGTCGAAGACCTGCTTGTACATGGGTGAGGCCACCGTGGGCACGTCACCACGCGTGCCGACGATCCCCCGGGACATCACGGCCGCGCCGCTGTACGGGTCGTGCTGCTGCACGGCATACAGGGCGTCGTCGTAGGTGCGGAACAGCGCGACCTGGACGCCGGCGACGAGGGCGGCCGTGCCGCGCTCGGGTGGAAGGTCCGCGAGGCGGCACACCGGCACCCAGGTGTCCACGACGGTGCCGCCGCTCACGCCGGCGTCCACGCCCGCGACGTCCACGTGGGCGGTCACCGCCGCACCTCCAGCGTCGTCCCGGCGACGAGCACGCCCTGGCGCCGCTCGTCCGGGGTCGCGGGGCGCGGCTGGCCGCGCTCGGCGACATACGCCAGCGTGTCGTCCACCGCGTCGGGTGCGTTGACGAAGGCGGAGAAGCGCCGCAGCTTCTCGGGGTCGGCGAGGACCGCCGCCCACTCGTCCTCGTAGGACTCGACGTGGCCGGCCATGGCCGCGTCGAGGTCGGCGCAGATGCCGAGGCTGTCGTCGAGGACGACGGCCCGGATCGCCCCGAGGCCGCCCTCGTGGTCCTCGACCCAGGAGGCGGTCCGCTGGAGCCGGTCGGCGGTCCGCACGTAGTAGAGGAGGAACCGGTCGATCGTGCGCACCAGCGTCTCGGTGTCGAGGTCCTCCGCCAGCAGCTGCGCGTGCCGGGGCGTGAACCCGCCGTTGCCGCCGACGTAGAGGTTCCAGCCGTTGTCCGTGGCGATGACGCCGACGTCCTTGCCGCGGGCCTCGGCGCACTCGCGGGCGCAGCCGGAGACCCCCAGCTTGAGCTTGTGCGGGCTGCGCAGGCCGCGGTAGCGCAGCTCGAGGGCGATGGCGAGGCCGACGGAGTCCTGCACGCCGTAGCGGCACCAGGTCGAGCCGACACAGGACTTCACCGTCCGCAGCGACTTGCCGTACGCGTGGCCGGACTCGAAACCCGCGTCCACCAGCCGCTTCCAGATCGCCGGGAGCTGGTCGATGCGCGCCCCGAACAGGTCGATCCGCTGGCCGCCTGTGATCTTGGTGTAGAGGCCGAAGTCCTTGGCCACCTGGCCGATCGCGAGCAGCCCCTCCGGCGTCACCTCGCCCCCGGGGATCCTCGGCACGACCGAGTAGGAGCCGTCCTTCTGCAGGTTCGCCATGACGTGGTCGTTGGTGTCCTGCAGGGTCGCCCGCTCGCCCTCGAGAATGTGCCCGGTGCCGAGCGAGGCGAGGATCGAGCCGATGACCGGCTTGCAGATGTCGCACCCGCGGCCGCGGCCGTGCCGGGCGACGATCTCGCTGAACGTCGTCAGCCCCTGCACACGCACCACGTCGAACAGCTGGGCCCGGGACAGCTCGAAGTGCTCGCAGAGGGCGTTCCCCACGGCCACGCCGGCCCTCTCGAGCTCGGTCGTCACGAGCTTCTTGACCAGTGGCAGGCACGACCCGCAGCTGGTGCCTGCGCGCGTGCACGCCTTGACGCCGCCGAGGTCGGTGCACCCTCCCTCGGTCACGGCGCAGCGGATCGCGCCCGCCGCCACGTTGTTGCACGAGCACACGGGGGCGTCGTCCGGCAGGTCACCCGAGGGTGCGGGCGCGCCGCCCTCGGGGAGCAGGTATGCCGCCGGGTCGCCGCCGAGCTCGCGGCCCACCATCGGGCGCAGGGCGGCATACGCCCCGGCGTCACCGACGAGGATGCCGCCGCGCAGCGTCCGGGCGTCGTCGGACATGACGAGCTTCTTGTAGACCCCGGCCACGGGGTCGGAGACGACGACCTCGAGCGCCCCGGGCTCGGTGGCGAACGCGTCGCCGAAGCTCGCGACGTCGACACCGAGCAGCTTGAGCTTGGTCGACAGGTCGGCCCCGGGGAACGCACCCCGGCCACCGAGCAACCGGTCCACCACGACCTCGGCCATGGTGTACCCGGGTCCCACGAGACCGAGGCAGCGCCCGTCGATGCAGGCCACCTCGCCGACCGCCCACACGTGCGGGTCGGCGGTCCGGCACGACTCGTCCACGACGACCCCGCCGCGCTCCCCCACCTCGAGGCCGGCGTCGCGGGCCAGCTCGTCGCGCGGGCGAACCCCGACGGCGAAGACGACGACGTCGACCGGCAGGGACGGCCCCTCGGTGAACTCCATCCGCGAGACCTGGCCCAGGTGGCCCACGATGCGGGCCGTCGCCGTCGAGGTGCGGACGTCGACCCCGAGGCCGGTGATGAGGCGCTTGAGGGCCTCCCCGCCGCCCTCGTCGACCTGCAGCGGCATCAGCCGCGGTGCGAACTCCACGACGGTCGCCTCGCACTCCAGGGCGCGCAGGGCTCCCGCCGCCTCGAGCCCGAGCAGGCCGCCGCCGACGACGGCGCCCCGCACGGGGCGGTCGAGCTCGTCCCGCAGCCGCTCGACGTGGGCGCGCAGGGCGGCGACGTCGTCGATGGTGCGGTAGACGAACGCACCGCGCAGGTCCCGGCCCGGGACGGGCGGCACCGCGGCATACGAGCCGGTGGCCAGGACGAGGTCGTCGTAGGCGAGCGTGCGCCCGTCGGAGGCGGTGACCGTGCGGGCGGCCCGGTCGACCGCCTCGACGCGCACGCCGCGGCGCAGGGTGACCAGGGGGTCGTCCCAGATCTCCTGGCCTCCGAGCGCCAGGTCCTCGGGGTCGCGGCCGGTGAAGTACGACGTCAGCGCGACGCGGTCGTAGGGCGCCCGCGGCTCCTCGGCGAGGACGGTGACCGCCCAGGCGCCGGCCGCGTCGCGGGAGCGGAGCGCGTCGACGACGCGCCGCGCCACCATCCCGCCGCCGACGACCACGAGGTGTCGGGGGGTCTGCGGTGTGCTCTCCATGGCCGTGAACCTAGGCAGCCGTGGTTTCGGTGCTGTGGAACATGTGTTTCCCCTTCGTTAAACGGTTTTCACCGGCTCGGAACGGACGCGGTGAGGTGCGAGGGCATCGACCAGGGCGCACACGTCGTCGGTGCACCCGCCGCACCCGGTCGTCGCCCGGGTGCCCCGGGCGACCTCGTCGAGCGACTGCGCGCCGTCGCGCACCGCCCTGGTGATGGCGCCCTTGCTGACGCCGTTGCAGCGGCACACCGTGGCGTCGTCGGGCAGCGACGCGGGGTCCGCGGCGGAGGTGTGGCTGCGCGCGGGTGCGAGGGTCGGCAGGAGGAGGTGTGCCGGGTCGGCCGGCAGTGGCGTACGCCGGGTGTACGCCGCGACGAGGTCGGCCGCGACCTGCCCGGCACCGACGCACGTGGCGCCGACCAGCCGGTCGCCGGACACGACGACCTCCACGTGGCGGCCGGCACCGGGGTCGCTCAGGCGCAGGCTGCGCAGCGCCGGGTCGTCGGGTCGGGCACTGCCGCAGACGCCCATGGCGACGACGTCGAGGCCGTGCGCCTTGAGCCGGACGACGTCCGTGCCCGAGGCCGACGTCCCGGCGGTGGGCACAGCGGTGGGCACGGCGGTGGGCACGGCGGGGACCGGTGGGCCGGCCACCGCCTCGCCCGTCCCGGCCGTGAGGGCCGCTGCAAGGCGGCGCGCCTGCTCCCACCCCTGGGCGACGAGCCCGGTCCCGCCCTCCGGGGGCTGGGCGCAGTCCCCGATCGCGAACACCCTGCGGTCCGCGGGGCTGGCCAGGTCGGCCCCGACCAGCACGCCGCGACCGGTCGGGAGGCCGGCGGCCGATGCCAGCGACGTGTCGACGACGGTGCCCGTCGCGACCACCAGGAGGTCGGCGGGCAGGACCTCGCCGCCGGCGAGGTGCACGCCACGGAGACGGCCACGCTCGATGCGGACGCCGTCGGCGCCGACGCCGACCCGGTGGGCGATCCCCAGCCGGCTCATCGCCCCTTCGAGGGCATGGCTGGCCGCGCCGTCGAGCTGGCGCTCCATCATCGCCGGGGCCGGGTGCACGACGGTGACCTCGCAGCCGCGCCGGGCCAGGCCGCACGCGACCTCCAGGCCCAGGACACCGGCACCGAGCACGACGGCGCTCGTCGCGTTGCACGTCGCGGCCACGATCTCGCGGGCGTCGTCGATGGTCCGCAGGGCGTGCACGCCCGGGACGAGCGAGCGGGGGTCCGTGCCGAGCCCGGCGAGCGGCGGGATGCGGGCCACCGCACCGGTCGCCAGCACCAGCTGGTCGTAGCGGTGCCGGAGCCCGTCGGAGTCCACCACCACCCGGTCCTCGCGGTCGAGGGAGACGGCGGCACTTCCGCGTCGCACGGTGAGGCGCGGGTGCGCGGGCGTCGGGAGGGTGAGGGCGGCGAGGTCGTACGCACCCGCGACGACCTCGCTGAGCAGGACACGGTTGTACGGCTCGCACGCCTCCGCGCCCAGCACCGTGACCTCGTACTTGCCGGCGTGGTCGGCCGCGAGCAGGTCCTCGACGAAGCGAGACCCGACCATGCCGTGGCCCACGACGACGAGCCTCATCGCAGCGCTCCCTGGCGGGCGTCCCTGGGGCCGCCCGCTGCAGCCGCACCGTCGCCCTGCGCGGCGGCGGCCCCACCGCCCGCGCCGGCGGCCCCACCGCCCGCGCCGGCGGCCCCGCCGGCCGCGTCGTGGGCGGTCACGTCCACCGCGCACACCTTGAGCTCGGGCATCCCGGACACCGGGTCGGTGGCGGCCGACGTGACGCGGTTGACGCTGCCGGGTCCGCTCCAGTGGAACGGCATGAAGACGGTGTCGGGCCGCACCCTGTCGGTGACCCGTGCCTGCGCGGTGGCGACGCCCCGGGCGCTCGCGACCCGCAGGAGCGCGCCGGGCTCGACGCCGAGCCGCGCGGCGAGGAGCGGGTGCACCTCGACGAACGGATGTGGCACGGCGGAGCGCAGCTCGGGCACCCGGCGGGTCTGGGCCCCGGACTGGTAGTGCTGCAGGACCCGGCCCGTGACCAGGTACACGGGGGCGTCGGGGCGCAGGTCGTCGGAGGGCCCCACGTGGTCGACCGCGACCATGCGCGCCCGCCCGTCCGACGTCGGGAAGCCGTCGAGGAACAGCCTGGGCGTGCCCGGGTGGACCGTGTCCCCACCGGGACCGGTCGGCACCGGCCAGTGCAGCGCCTCCTCGCGGTCGAGCCGCTCGTGGCTCAGGCCGCCGTAGTCCGCTCGGCCCCCGGCGGAGGCCCGGGCCAGCTCGTCGAACACCTCGGCGGCATCCGTGCTCCAGCGTCCCGGCGACCCGAGGCGCCGGGCCAGCTCGGCCCACACCCAGAGCTCTGACCGCACGCCGGGTGGCGGCTCGACAGCCTTGCGCCGGCGCAGCACCCTGCCCTCCAGGGACGTCATGGTCCCCTCCTCCTCGGCCCACTGGGTCACCGGCAGCACGACGTCGGCGAGGCGCGCGGTCTCCGACGGCACGACGTCGCAGACGACCAGCAGGTCGAGGGCCGCCAGCCGCTCGCGCACCCGGGTCGCGTCCGGCGCGCTGACCACCGGGTTGGCACCGTGGACGAGCAGGGCCCGGGGCCCACCGGGACGCCCCAGCGAGTCGAGCAGCTCCACCGCCGCGACGCCCTTGCCGGGCAGCGACGCGGGGTCCACACCCCACACCGCGGCCACGTGGGCGCGCGCGGCGAGGTCCTCGATGCTCCGGTACCCCGGCAGCTGGTCGGCCTTCTGGCCGTGCTCGCGCCCGCCCTGCCCGTTCCCCTGGCCGGTCAGCGCGCCGTACCCGCTGCCGACGCGCCCCGGCAGGCCGAGCGCGAGGGCGAGGTTGAGGGCCGCGGTGACCGTGTCCGTGCCCTGCCGGGACTGCTCCACGCCACGGCCGGTGAGCACGTAGGCGCCCGCCCCGCCCCGCGACGGACTCGCTGCGGCAAGCAGGCGCGCGGTGTGGCGCAGGTGGGCCGCGGGAACGCCGCAGACCTGCTCGGCCCGCTCCGGCCACCACAGGGCGGCGCCGCGCCGCACCCCCTCGAGGCCGGAGACCCGCGAGGCGAGGTATGCCGTGTCGGCGAGTCCCTCGCCGAGGACGACGTGCAGGAGCGCGAGCAGGACGACGAGGTCCGTCCCGGGCAGCGGCTGCAGGTGCAGGCCCTGCCCGTCAGCCGCCAGGTCGGCGGTGGCGCTGCGCCGGGGGTCCACGACGACGAGACCGCCGCGGGACCGGACGCCCGCGAGGTGGCCGACGGCAGGGGGCATGGTCTCGGCGAGGTTGCTGCCGAGCAGCAGCACGGCCTCCGCTCCCCCGAGGTCGGCCAGCGGGAACGGGAGGCCGCGGTCCAGCCCCAGCGACCGGTTGGCGGCCGCCGCGGCGCTGCTCATGCAGAACCTGCCGTTGTAGTCGATGTTCCTCGTCCCGAGGGCCACGCGCGCGAACTTGCCCAGCTGGTAGGCCTTCTCGTTCGTGAGGCCCCCGCCACCGAAGACGGCCACGGCGTCGGGGCCGTCCTCGGCGCGGAGCCGGGCGAGCCGCGCGGCGACGAGGTCGAGCGCCTCGGCCCAGTCGGTGGGGACGAGCTCACCGTCCGCGCCACGCACCAGCGGCGTCACCAGCCGGTCGGGCGCGGTGAGCAGGCTCGCGCTCGTCCAGCCCTTCTGGCACAGCCCGCCCCGGTTGGTGGGGAACTCGCGTCCGGCGACCTCGACGGTGGAACCGGTCGGCGTGAGGGACTGCGCGCACTGCAGGGCGCAGTAGGGGCAGTGGGTGGCGACGGGTGTCGCGGCAGGCACGGCGCTCCCTCAGATCGACTCGCGGGCCAGGGCCGAGCCCCGGCGCTGGTAGACCGCCCACGTGGCGGCGGCCATCACGGCATACGCGGCGACGAAGACCCACAGCGCGGGCACGAGCGAGCCGTAGGCGGCCTTGGCCACGGCGAAGCCGCGCGGGATGAGGAACCCGCCGTAGGCACCCACCGCACCGGCGATGCCGATGCAACCGGCGGCGGCCTTGCGGGCGGCACCGAGCTGCTCCGCACCGTCGGCACCGGCCCGGAACACCGCCGGGATCATCCGGTATGTCGCGCCGTTGCCGACCCCGGCGCCGGCGAACAGCACCATGAAGGCGGCGAAGAACAGGGCGAAGTCGTGCGTGCGAAGCGCGACCACCGCGCCCACGGCACCGGCGGCCAGCACGGCGAACGACGCGATGGTGATGCGCGCACCACCGAGCCGGTCGGCGACGACTCCCCCGAGCGGGCGTGCCAGGGCACCCACGAGCGCCCCGAGGAACGCCAACTGCAGCGGGGCACCCGGGAACTGGGTCTTGAGGAGCGTGGGGAAGGCACCGGCATACCCGATGAAGGAGCCGAACGTCCCGATGTAGAGGAAGGAGATGAGCCAGGTGTGGCGGTTGCGCAGGGCGACGGCGAAGCTGCGGTAGTCGGCGCGGACGCCGGTGAGGTTGTCCATGTACCGCCACGCCCCGACGGCCGCGAGCACGGCCAGCGGCACGAACAGCAGCCCGGCCCGCTCCAGGTGCACCCCTGCCCCGACGGCGACGACTGCAGGGACGACCAGCTGCACCACCCCGGTCCCGAGGTTGCCGCCGGCGGCGTTGAGCCCCAACGCCTTTCCCTTCTCCGCCTCGGGGAAGAAGAACGAGATGTTCGTCATCGACGAGGCGAAGTTGCCACCGCCGAATCCGGCGAGCGCGGCGCAGGCGAGCAGCACGCCGAACGGCGTCCCCGGCTGGGTGACGACCCAGGCCAAGGTGCTCGCGGGGACCAGCAGGAGCAGCGCGCTGGCGACCGTCCAGTTGCGGCCGCCGAAGGCGGGCACGGCGAAGGTGTAGGGGATGCGCAGCGTCGCGCCGACCAGGCTGGGCACGGCGATCAGCCAGAACTGCTGGTCCAGGCTGAGGTCGAAGCCGGCCGCCGGCAGCAGGGGCACGACCACGCTCCACAGCGCCCAGACGCAGAACCCCAGGAGCTCCGCGAGCACCGAGAAGGCCAGGTTCCGCCGGGCGATGCGGCGACCGCCGCCACGCCAGAAGGTGGCGTCCTCGGGGTCCCAGTGGTCGATCCACCGACCGGCCCGGTGGACCGGCTGCGGGGTCCGGCTCACGTCGGGCCCGGGGGCGCCGGGCAGGACCTCGACGGCCGCCGGGACCTGCGGCGCGTTGAGGTGCTCGCTGGTGGGAGAGGACATCGGTGCCTCCTTGTCGGGAGGGCCGGAGGTCTCCGGCCGACTGTCCCGCCAGGATGGGGAGCCGGTGTTTCACGTCTCGCCGGACGCCGTAAAGCATCCGTAACAAGTCCCTCTCAGCGCGGCGCCGTGGCTGTGAGGAGCGGGCGTCCGCCGATGGCCCGGATGGGTCAGTTGTCGTCGTGGGTGCCCGAGCGACCCCACTGGAGGGCGAGCTGCACGGCCTCGCACCAGCGCCGGTACTCGCGGTCGACGGCGTGGCGGTCCATCTGGGCCCGCCACTCCGCCGCCTGGTGCCAGTTGGACCGCAGGACCCGCTTGTCCGGCCAGAACCCCACCGCCAGGCCGGCGGCATAAGCGGCACCCAGCGCCACGGTCTCGGCCATCATGGGACGCACGACCGGGACGTCCAGCACGTCGCTGACGTACTGCATGAGCAGGTTGTTCGCTGTCATGCCCCCGTCGACGGCCAGTGAGGTCAGCGGCACCTCGGCATCACTGTTCATGGCGTCGACGACCTCACGCGTCTGCCAGGCCGTCGCCTCCAGCACCGCACGCGCGAGGTGACCCTTGGTCGCGTACGACGTCAGGCCGACCACGAGCCCACGGGCCCGTGCCTCCCAGTGTGGCGCGAACAGACCCGAGAACGCCGGCACCAGGTAACAGCCGCCGTTGTCCGGCACCGAGAGGGCGAGTGTCTCGATCTCGGCCGGCGAGCGGATGAGCCCCAGGTTGTCGCGACACCACTGCACGAGCGCGCCCGCCACCGCCACGGCGCCCTCCAGCGCGTAGACGACTGGTTCGCCGTCGATCTTGTGGGCGACGGTGCTGATGAGGCCGTGGCGCGACCGCACCAGCTCCGTGCCGGTGTTGAGCAGCAGGAAGCTACCCGTGCCGAAGGTGCACTTGGCCTCGCCGGGGTCGAAGGCCGTCTGCCCGAACAGGGAGGCCTGCTGGTCGCCGATGACCGCCGCCACAGGGATTCCTGCCACGGGGTCGACCGTGTCCCCGAGCACCCCCAACGAAGGGACGATCCGTGGCAGTGCGGCCCGGGGCACGCCCATGACGGCGAGGAGCTCGTCGTCCCAGTCGAGGGTGGTGAGGTTCATCAGCATGGTCCGGCTGGCGTTGGTCACGTCGGTGACGTGCACCCCGCCGGACGTCCCCCCGGTGAGGTTCCACAGGATCCAGGTGTCCATCGTCCCCACGAGCACCTGTCCCGCGTCCATCTGCTCGCGCAGCCCTGGGACCTCCTGCGCCAGCCAGCGCAGCTTGGAGCCGGAGAAGTACGTGACGAGGGGCAGGCCGGAGCGGGCGACGATCTCCGACTCGGGCAGCTCGTCCCGGATCTGCGCCAGCAGCCCGGCGGTCCGGGTGTCCTGCCACACGATCGCGCGGTGGAGTGGCTGCCCTGTGTGCCTGTCCCAGACCACGACGGTCTCGCGCTGGTTCGTGACGCCGAGGGCGACGACGTCGTGGGGGTCGGCGCCGGCCTGCTGCAGCGCCTCCGGCACGACGGCGCGGGTGATGTCCCATATCTCCGCCGCGTCGTGCTCGACCCACCCCGGGTGCGGGTAGTACTGGTGGTGCGGCCGTTGCGCCACCGCCACGAGGCGCCCCTGACGGTCGTAGAGGATGCAGCGCGTGGAGGTCGTTCCCTGGTCGATGGCGGCGACGTAGCGCGCGGTCACGGCTCGCGCCCGTGGCCGAGCTCCCGGGAGATGGAGCGGCCCGCCGCGAGCACCTCGTCCACAAGCTCCTGCCGGGGTCGCAGCAGTCCGTCGCAGACGGAGTCGACCCGGCCGACCACGCCCACGGCGGCGACGGCGTAGCCACCCCGGTCGCGCACCACCGCGGCCACCTCCGCCACCCCCGGCACGTGCTCGTCGACGGTTGCCGACCAGCCGGTGTCCCGGACGTCGGCGAGCTGCCGCAGCAACGCGGAGCGGTCGGTGCCTGTGCGGTACGTGTACGCCTCGAGGTCACGTCCCGGCAGCGCACGGACGGCGCTGGGGTCGAACGCGAGCAGCACCTTCCCGAGGGCCGTGGCGTGCAACGGCAGACGTGCCCCCGTCTCGATGACCTGACCGGGGGTGTCGGCCCGGAAGACGTGGTGCACCACCAGCACCGAGCTGCGTGACAGTGCCCCGAGGCGGACGGCCTCACCGGTCCGTGCAGCCAGCGCGTCGGTCCAGTTGAGGGCGCGCGAGCGCAGCTCGTTCGGGTCGATACGCTGCGACCCCATCAGGACGACCTCCGGGCTCAGTGTGTAGCCGCCCGTGGACTCGTCCTGCTCCACCAGCCCCGACGAGCACAGCGTGCGCAGCAGCCCGTGCGTCGTGGGCTTGGGAAGGTCCACGGCGAGCGCGACCTCCGACAGCGCCGCGGGCTCGGCCTCCATGGCCAGTGCCCGCAGGATGGCGGCGGCTCGTTCCACCGACTGGATGGTGCCCGACACAATCGGCAGGTTACGTCCGCCCGGACATGTCCGACACAGGACGACGTTCGGCGATATCGAACGGCTTGCCGTTCGACGATGCCGAACGTCCGCAATTGTCCGGCTGCTCTCCCGCTCCTACCGTCCCGACCCATCCGAACCCGGGATGGACCCGATCAAGGAGTGGACATGGACCTCAAGGACGAGGCTTCGATCACCGGCGAGCTTTTCGCCGAGTTCGCCGGAACCTGCATTCTCATTCTCTTCGGTGTGGGCGTCGTCGCCCAGGTCGTGACGGGCCATGGCGCCCTCGGCGACCACGACTCGATCGCGTGGGCCTGGGGCCTGGGCGTGACCTTCGGCGTCTACACCGCCGCGCGGATCAGCGGGGCCCACCTCAACCCGGCGGTCACGGTTGCCCTCGCCGCCTTCGCTGGCTTCAGCTGGCGCAAGGTGCTTCCCTACTCCATCGCCCAGGTCGCGGGCGCCTTCGTCGCGGCGCTCGTCGTGCGGTTCGTGTATGCCGACGCCATCTCGGCCGTGGACCCCGGCTTCACCCTCAAGACCCAGGGCATCTTCTCGACCCTGCCCGGCAACGGCGCGCTCGACGTGAGCCTGCAGACCGCCCTCATCGACCAGGTCGTCGGAACGGCGATCCTGCTCTTCCTCATCATGGCCGTCACCGACGCCCGCAACGACGCACCCGTGTCCTGGATCGCGCCGGTGGTCGTCGGACTGCTCGTCGTGGGGATCGGCATGGCCTGGGGCACCAATGCCGGCTACGCCATCAACCCGGCCCGTGACTTCGGGCCCCGACTCGCGTCGTTCCTGACCGGCTACGGCACGGCGTTCTCCGACCAGCGTGGCGAGCTCTACTTCTGGGTGCCCATCGTCGGCCCGCTCGTCGGCGGCCTGCTCGGCGCGGGCGCGTACCGCCTGCTCATCGGCCGCTTCCTCCCCGTCGAGGGCCCGCAGGAGCCGGGCGAGATCCCCGCCGAGGCGACCGCTCCCCAGCCGGCCGTCGCTGCCGGCTCGCAGAGGCTGTCCTGACCCCGGCTCTCAGAGCCCAAACCCACATCCCAGCGTTCAAAGGAGAACACCATGGCTGACTTCGTCGGAGCCGTCGACCAGGGCACCACCAGCACCCGCTTCATGATCTTCGACCACTCGGGCAACGAGGTGGGGCGCCACCAGCTCGAGCACGAGCAGATCATGCCGAAGCCGGGCTGGGTCGAGCACAACCCCGTGGAGATCTGGGACCGGACGGCGTCGGTGATCCAGACCGCCCTCGGCCGGCACGGGCTCTGTGCCGGGGACCTCGCTGCCCTCGGCATCACCAACCAGCGTGAGACCACGGTCGTGTGGAACCGCCGAACCGGGCGGCCTTACTACAACGCGATCGTGTGGCAGGACACGCGCACCGACCACATCGCTGCCGCGCTCGACCGCGACGGCCGTGGCGACGTCATCCGGCGCAAGGCCGGACTGCCCCCGGCCACCTACTTCTCCGGCGGCAAGATCCAGTGGATCCTCGAGAACGTCCCCGGGGTTCGCGAGGCCGCCGAGAAGGGGGATGCCCTCTTCGGCACCACCGATTGCTGGCTCATGTGGAACCTCACGGGTGGTACCCGCGGAGGCGTCCACGTGACCGACGTGACCAACGCGAGCCGGACCATGCTGATGGACCTCGAGACACTCGACTGGGACGACGAGCTGCTCGAGATGTTCGGCATCCCCCGGCAGATGCTGCCCGAGATCCGGCCGTCGTCGGACCCGGACCTCTACGGCCGGACCGTCGAGGCGGGCCCCCTGGGCGGGGCCGTACCGCTCTCGGCCATTCTCGGCGACCAGCAGGCTGCGATGGTCGGCCAGGTCTGCCTGCGGGCCGGCGAGGCGAAGAACACCTACGGCACCGGCAACTTCCTGCTCCTCAACACCGGCCACGAGCTGGTGCGGTCCCGGAACGGCCTGCTGACCACGGTCTGCTACCAGTTCGGCAAGGAGCGCCCCGTCTACGCGCTGGAGGGCTCGATCGCAGTCACCGGCTCCGCCGTGCAGTGGCTTCGTGACCAGCTGGGCATCATCTCCGGCGCAGCCCAGAGCGAGATGCTCGCCCGGGAGGTCGAGGACAACGGCGGTATGTACTTCGTGCCCGCGTTCTCCGGGCTGTTCGCGCCGTACTGGCGCAGCGACGCCCGCGGCGCGATCGTCGGCCTCTCCCGCTACAACACCAACGCGCACCTGGCGCGGGCCACGCTCGAGTCGATCTGCTACCAGAGCCGCGACGTCGCCGACGCCATGGAGAAGGACTCGGGGGTCAAGCTCGAGGTCCTCAAGGTCGACGGCGGCGTGACCGCGAACAACCTCTGCATGCAGATCCAGGCCGACGTGCTGGGCGTGCCGGTCAGCCGTCCTGTGGTCGCCGAGACGACCGCGCTCGGCGCGGCGTACGGCGCCGGCCTCGCGGTCGGGTTCTGGAAGGACCCCGAGGAGCTGCGCAAGAACTGGAACGAGAGCCGTCGATGGACGCCACAGTGGTCGGAAGAGCAGCGCGAGGAGGGGTACCGCGGCTGGCGCAAGGCCGTCACCCGGACCTTCGACTGGGTGGAGGTCTGACGATGGCCTCGGTCGCACGACTCTCGCCGGACCGGCGGGCCCACGACCTGGAGGCCATGGCCTCCGAGGAGCTCGACGTCCTGGTCATCGGCGGTGGCGTGGTCGGGGCGGGCGCCGCCCTCGACGCCACGACCAGGGGCCTTCGGGTCGGACTGGTCGAGGCCCGCGACTACGCCGCCGGGACGTCGAGCCGGTCGAGCAAGCTGGTCCACGGCGGCCTGCGCTACCTCGAGCAGCTGGACTTCGGGCTGGTGCGCGAGGCGTTGCGGGAGCGCGCCCTGATCCTGCACCACCTCGCGCCGCACCTCGCCCGACCCGTGCCGTTCCTCTACCCGTTGCGGCACCGGGTCTGGGAACGCCTGTACGTCGGCGTGGGGGTCGCCCTGTACGACACCCTCGGCGGGAGGCACGGTGTCCCGGCTCATCGGCACCTGACCCGCCGGGGGGCGCTGGCACTGTTCCCGTCGCTGAAGCGCGACTCGCTGATCGGTGCGGTGCAGTACCACGACGGACAGGTCGACGACGCGCGCCACACGATGATGCTGGCCCGGACGGCGGCCGAGCACGGCGCCCTGCTGGCGACGAGTGCGCGGGTCACGGGCTTCCTGCGGGAGGGTGACCGGGTCGTGGGCGCCGTCGTGACCGACCTGGAGACCGGCCGGGAGCACCAGGTCCGTGCCCGGCGGACCATCAACGCCGCCGGCGTCTGGAGCTCCGAGCTCCAGACGCTGGCGGGCACCACATCCGGCCTGACGGTCCGGGCCTCCAAGGGCGTGCACCTCGTCGTCCCGAGGGACCGCATCCGGGCGGAGAGCGGCATCATCACCCGCACTGCCACCTCGGTGCTGTTCATCATCCCGTGGGACGACCACTGGGTGATCGGGACGACCGACACGGACTGGTCGCTCGACCGGGCGCACCCGGCTGCGAGCCGGTCGGACATCGACTACCTCCTGGAGCAGGCGAACCGCGTGCTCTCGTCGCCGCTGCGCCTCGAGGACGTCGTGGGCGTGTATGCCGGTCTGCGGCCCCTGCTCTCCGGCGAGTCCGACGAGACCAGCAAGCTGTCCCGGGAGCACGCGGTCGTCTCCCCGGTTCCCGGCCTGGTCATGGTCGCGGGCGGCAAGTACACCACCTACCGCGTGATGGCGAGGGACGCGGTGGACGCCGCCGTCGACGGTCTCGGTACCCCGGTCCCGCCGTCGTGCACCGAGCGCGTCCCGCTCATCGGAGCCGACGGCTTCGAGGCGGCGTGGAACAGACGACACGTCACCGCGCGCGAGCTCGGGCTCGAGGTCGCGCGGGTGGAGCACCTGCTCCGCCGTTACGGCACGCTGCTCACCGAGCTCGCGGCGGCGCTGCGGGAGCACCCCGAGCTGGGCGAACCGGTCGACGGCGCGCCGTCGTACCTCCGCGTGGAGGCCTGGTACGCAGCGGCGGCCGAGGGCGCGCTGCACCTCGACGACATCCTCACCCGACGCACGCGCATCTCGATCCTGACCGAGGACCGGGGGGTCGCCGCGGCCCGGGACGTCGCCCGGGTCGTCGGGCCCGTCCTCGGCTGGGACGGCGCGGACGCGGAACGGGAGGTGCTGCACTACCGCGCGCGGGTGGAGGCCGAGAGGCAGTCCCAGGCCGAGCCGGACGACCTGACGGCGGACGCGGCGCGGCTCGGGGCGGCCGACGTCCGTGGCGGGGCACGACAGCCGCTGGCCGAGGCAGGACTGGAGGACGGACAGGTCGCCCAAGCTTCGTGAGCCTGAGCCGAGGACGCAGGGCGGGTGGTCGCGGGCGCTCAGGACGAGGCGCCGGCCTCCGCTCGGGCCTTGAGGTTGATCAGCTGCCGCCGCGCCATGACGAGGTCCCCGGCGGACAGGAGCGGCGCCAGCACGGGGCTCGTGTCCATGACGACCTTGAGCAGGAGCCGGGTGCCACGCTCCCCCACCGGGACCAGCAGGTAGGAGAGGTATGCGCCGAGGACCTCACCGGTCAGCTGGCGACCCGGGTCCACCGCGACCACGCGCCCGAGCGGCCGGCCGCCGGACCGGGTGAACGGTTCCCCGACCCGTGGCTCCGGCAGTCCCGCGAGGTGGCGCGGGGACCGGCGGCCGAGGTTGTCCAGCCAGTCGTAGGAGTACCGCGCGACACGGACCTGCCCCACCCAGGGCCACACCACCGCCGGCGGTGCGTCGACGGTGACGCCGCGCCACGCCTCGAGCGCGGGACGGCGGCCGACCAGGTCGTCGCAGGCGAAGGGCAGCCGCGCCTCGGCCTCGGTGACGCCCCACCGGGCGCCGATCACGCGGACGGGCCGCCGGACAGGTGCTCGAGCAGGACCTGGACCACAAACCGGTGGTCCTCCACCTGCGGCAGTCCCGACGCCCCCATCCAGCCGACGACCCCGGCGCCCCGGACGCGCAGCGGCACCGCGCCACCGGCCGCAGCATACCGGGACGCGGGCAGGGCGAACTTCTCGGCGAGGGTGGTCCCCTGCTCACGCACCAGGCGCGACAGGTGCAGCGAGGATCGCTCGAAGTGCATCACGACCCGCCCCTTGCGCCGCAGCCACGCGTCGTTGTCGCCGGTCGAGCCGGGCAGGCCGCAGTGGAACAGCTGGTGCCGGCCACGCCAGATGCCGATGGCGACGGGCAGCGACCGCTCGCGGGCCGCGTCCACGGCGCGGCACCCGAGGGCCCAGGCGTCGTCCTCGGTCAGCGAGGGCAGGACGAGTCGCTCCTCCTCCTGCACCAGCTCGTCCAGGGTCGGCCAGGAGTCGTGTGCCGGCATGCCGTGCCTTCCCGTCGTCGCGTCGCGGGCCGGCTGCCGGTCGAGGCGCGTGTGTGCGCCACCGGGTGCCGCGGCCCCGCTCGCGGAGCGTAACCACCCGGTGCCCCACGGGCAACGGGCCGCGGCACCCGCGAACGGGGCCTGGGCAGGTCAGGGCATGGCGTGCAGCAGGCCGAGCAGGCCGTGCGCCTCGTCCTGCGGGCCGGCCGTGAACAGCACGTCGTGCGTCGACGCCTCGGTGCCGTTCCCCGGCAGGAGCGCCCACAACCCGTCGATGGTGACCGCGTGGCCTGCGGCGTCGCGGACGGTCCCGGCGAAGGTGAGCGTCGCGGGGTCGAAGGCGTGGATCCGGCCGTCGCCGAAGTTGCCCACGAGCAGGTCACCGGAGAGCGACCCGAACCCCTCGGGCGCGATCGTCAGGCCCCACGGGGCGTCGAGCACCCCGTGCCCGGGCAGCCTGTGCAGGAGCACGCCGTCGAGGCTGAAGACGTCCACGCGCCCACGGCCCTGGCCTGCCACCTCGTCGTGCCGCGCGCTGTCCTGCTTCGCGAAGGACACGTAGACCCTGTCCCCCGCGACCATGACGTTGAACGGGCCGTAACCGCTCGGCAGCTGGGGGTCGGCGAAGCCACCGGTGGTGGCGACGCGCTGGAAGGTCCCGTCGTAGACGTCGACGGTGCCGGCGGAGAAGTCGGCCACGTACAGCCGCGGCCCCTGCGCCGTCTGGCCCATGGCCATCCCCTTGTCGACCGCCCCGGGCGTGACCACGGCGTCGACGGCATGGGTCGACGGCGGTGCCCCGGTGCCGCCGACGGCCGGGTTCCACCCGCTCAGGTGGCCGGTCTCGCCGACGAAGAGGAACCGGGCCGGCGCCGAGTGCCCGGCCGCGTCGTGGACGACGAAGGACGTGGTCGGGTTCGACACCTGCCCGGTCGGGGCGCCGCCGGGGACGCTGACGACCAGGGGTGCGACCACCTGCGGGCTGCCGTCGACCCCGCCGGTGTAGAGCGTGGTGAGGTCGGCTCCGTTGTCGGAGACCCACAGCGGGCTGGCGCCGAGGTACGAGGCGCCCCAGGCGTTGACGAGGTGCGGGTCGGTGACCTGCGCCAGGCCCGGGACGTCCGAGACGAGGTTCACCTGCTGGTATGCCGTGGGCGCGCCGGCGTCGGCGGGGGCGCCGGCGGCGAGCAGCCCGACCGCGGCACCGACGGCGGCGCCGAGGGCGAGCAGGGGGGTGGGACGACGGACGATGCGTGGCATGGGCTACCTCCCGGGTCGGTGGCGCCCCACGGGACGCGGGGCGCCACCCGGTACACGAGGCCCGCTACCGCCCGGTTCACCGGTCCCGGTGAGCCATCGGGCTACGTGCCGATCAGCACGCTCACGGCGGTGTTCGACGGGCACGCCGGGATCTCCCGGATGGCCCAGCGACCCCGCAGCCCGTTGCCGGCGAAGTTCGACTCGGCGTCGCGCGCCTCGACCTCACCCTCCGACGGCCTCCAGCCGCGGCTGGAGTAGGCCTGCTGCATCTCGGCCAGGGTCTGCTTGAACGGCTTGGGCGACACCGCGGTGACGACCGTGCGGCCGGCGCTGCGTGCCTCGGTCCCGGTCACCACGTAGCCGTCCGGGACCCTCGCCTCGGCCGGGAAGCTCGACGGGAGGTCCACCCCCTTCGCGTCCTTCGCGCAGACGGGAGCGGCCTTCGTGCTGCCGCTGGCAGCCGGCTCCTTCATCGCGACGTCCATCTCGTCCGTCCCGCAGGCCGCGACGCCGAGCACCGCCACCACGGCCAGCGCGGCGGCTGCGGGACGGTGACCCGACCGCAGCCGCCGCACCGGCTCGGTCATCGCGTGACCTGCGTCTGCCGGCTGTTGTCGGTCTCGTCGGACTCCTTGACGACGTTCGCGGGGTCGACGACGACCTCGACGGTGTGGGTCCCCTTGCCCAGCCGCACGCCCGGGAAGGCCACCGTGGTCGACTGCCCTGCGGCCAGGTCGACCGCGGACGACGTCGCCACGTTGACCCCGTCGACCAGCAGCCGGGTCGTGACACCCGACGCAGCCGCCTTGCCCGTGTTCGCGACGGTCGTCGTCGCGGCATAGAGCCCCGAGACCTTGGCCACCGACAGCGTGGTCGGGGTCAGGTTCGGCAGGGCGTCGTACGCGGCGTACAGGGTGTTGCCGGACTGCTGGCGCGCGATGGTGGCGTACGCGTCGAAGTTCTGCGTCCCTCCGGGCTGGGCGCAGGCGCCGGTGCACCCGTCGGCGTAGCCGACCTCGACGCGCCCGGTCCGGTCCACCGTGGCGTCGATGAAGTCGAGCAGGTTGCGGTCGTTGCCGCAGGTCGTGCCGCCGGTGCAGATGGAACCGCGCTGCACCGGGTCGTCCGGCGTCGTGTCGACCGTGACCCAGCTCTTGCCACCGTCGTAGGTGGTGGCGACGTAGAGGTGCCAGACGCCCTTGAAGTTGGTGGCGTCCTGGTAGTTGCCGCCGGTCGTCGTGCCGATGAAGGCGAACGAGGCGCGGTCGTCGTCCCCGGCCACGACCGCCGGGAAGACGGTGTTGTGGATGCCGAGGCTCGCGCCGACGTTCTGGTCGTCGGTCCAGGTCTTGCCCTTGTCGCGGCTCACGGCGACACGCGGGGTGCCGTCGGCGGCCTGGTACCCCATGTAGACCGTGCCCTTGGAGCCGATGCCGACGCTGGGGTCGGAGTCGCCGGCGGTGCTGGCCGGGTCCTTGCGGACCGACCACGTGGTGCCGCCGTCCTCGGAGACGGCAACGGCCTGGTTGCCGCCACACGACTTGTTCGGGACGTAGACCGTGCCGTCGGGGGCGACCTTGACGTGGCCGTGCAGTCCACCGCAGTCGAGCAGGGAGTACATCGGGACGGCCGGCCCGAAGGTGGTGCCGCCGTCGTGGCTCGAGGCACAGCTCGCGTCGGCGATGTCCTGGCTGCAGTAGTAGACCGCGTTGGGGTACGTGGAGGTCGGCAGGGCGCCGACCCCGTTGGGCGAGTAGGGGCCCCCGCCGACCGTCTGGTGGTCGACACCCGAGTTGATGCCGCCGCCCTGGCTCGGCGACCACGTCTTGCCCTCGTCGTCGGAGTAGCACATCAGCGAGGTCTTGCCGGCCAGCTGGCTCTCGAAGACGCGACCCGTCGTGGGGTCGGTGAACCCGATCGGGTCGAGGGAGGTCGAGCCGCCGGTCAGGCAGCCGTTGGTGGGCGTGGCCGACACGTCCGTCCAGGTGACCTTCGACGGGGTGGTGCTGTCGTCCCACGTCGCCTTGTACGTGTCGTAGAGCGCCTGGTAGAAGGTCGAGCCGGTCTTGTGGCTGCTGCCGATCGACGGCTCACCCGCGTTGTGGGCCTGGGCGAAGGACTGGGGCGCCCCGTACTGGCTGTAGGTCGGCGGCGTGGCCGTGCTCGGCGCCGGGTTCGGCGCGATGTCGGTGAGCGTGGCGGTCCCGGTGACCGACTCCCCCAGCGGGGCGTACGGGACGACGCGCACGGTGTAGTCGCCGCTCGTCGGCGGGACCACCATGACCTCGGGGTCGGCACTCGACGCGGACGACGCGACGACGGCCCCGCTGGAGTCGAGCAGGTAGATGTCGAAGTCGGCGGCGGCGTTGGCCCAGCCCACCTTGACCGTCAGCTGGTGGCTGTCGCCGTACCCGCTGGGGGTCGAGACGTGCAGGGCGAAGTCGTCACAGAGCTGCGGGCCGCAGGTCACCGAGCCCGTCGTCCCGGCGACGTTCGCCAGTGCGAACGGGCCGGCGGTCCACTGGGTGCTGGTGCTCGTGTCCGAGACGGTCCCCGAGGCGGGGGTCGCGGCGAGCGCCGGCGCGGCGGCGACGAGGCCACCCACGACGCAAGCGACGGCCAGGGCCGCGAGCCGTGGGCGTGGGCGGAGGCGGGCGAAGACGGATGACACCATGCGTGCGGCTCCTCGGTCTTGGGGGACGAGCCCCGGGGGGTGGGCTCGCGCGTGGGTGCGACGCCGGGGACACACAGCTCCGTGGCCTCACCCGACCGCTCAACGAGGCAGCCCCCCTCCGGGGTACGGGTCTGCCGGCAGCGAAGTTGGGGGGCACACGTTTCGCCCTGGCCCCGAGCGGGCAGGTACACCGGTGACGCGGCGCTCGCGGCATACGTCCGACGACCGTCCGCGCCCCCACGGGAGGTGCACGGCATGAGCGACATTCGGGACGAGAGGAGCGGCGTGCGCGACGAGCGGCTCGCGCGCCGCGAGGACGTAGTGGACGACGGGCGGTACGCCCGCCGCGACGAGGTGGTGCGGGACGACCGGGGGTATGCCGTCGACGACGGGCTCGCGCCAGGCGCCAGCCGGTACGGCGGCGTCAAGGCGGGCTCGGCCTTCTTCGGCTGGCTCAGCGCGATGGGCCTGGCGGTGCTCCTCACCGCGGTGCTGGCCGCCGCGGGCACCGCCGTCGGGCTCGAGACGGGCACGAACGCGACGACGGCGGCCGACCAGGCTGCAGGCAACGCCAGGACGGTGGGCATCGCCGGCGCGGTCGCCATTGCTGTCATCCTGCTCGTGAGCTACTACTGCGGCGGATACGTGGCCGGTCGCATGGCCCGCTTCAACGGAGCACGTCAGGGAGTTGCCGTCTGGCTGTGGTCGGTCGTGGTCGCCGTGGTCGTGGGTGTCATCGGTGCGGTGGCTGGGAGCAGGTACGACGTCCTCGGGCGGCTCAACAGCTTCCCGCGGCTGCCCATGCACGTCAGCACCCTGACGACCGCCGGTGCCGTGGCACTGGTGGTGGCCCTGCTGATCGCCCTCGTCGGTGCCGTCCTCGGCGGCATCGCCGGCATGCGGTTCCACCGCCGGGTGGACCGCGTCGTCCGCGAGCCGTACTGACGCACCCACCCGCAGCGCGTCTCCGCCCGGGGCTCGTCGCACAGGGCGGGGTGAGTCGTCGCGCACGGATCGGCGCCCGGGTGCAGGATGAGGGCATGCGGAGCGGGACGGCGCCCCGGTGAGCAGCGCGGGCGGCTAGCGGTGCCGCTCGAGGGGGTCGACGACGTCTTCCGCGTGCTGGACCTCGCGGGCGTCTTCGCCAACGCCGTCCTCGGCGGGGTCATCGCCCGTCGTGAGCGCCTCGACCCCATCGGCTTCGCCACCCTGGCCGTCCTGTCCGGGCTCGGGGGCGGGATCATCCGCGACGTCCTGCTCCAGCACGGGCCGCCCGTGGCCCTCACCGACTACGCCTACCTGGCGACGGCGTTCGCGGGGGCGGCGGCGACCTACCTCGTCACGGTGGAGGGCCGCCTGTGGGACCGCGCGTGGCCGGTGGTCGACGCCGTCGCCCTCGGCTGCTGGGCCAGCGCGGGCGCGACCAAGACCCTCGCGGTCGGCCTGGGCTGGCTGCCCGCGGTCCTGCTCGGGGTGGTGACCGCCGTCGGCGGCGGTGCGGTGCGGGACATCGTGCTGCGCCGGGTCCCGGGCGTCCTGGGTGGCAACACGCTGTATGCCACGGCCGCCCTCGCCGGTGCTGGTGTGCTCGTCCTCCTGCGGCAGGCGGGGCTCCCGACCGCGGGCTCCCTCGCCGGGCTCGCTGTCGGTGCCGGCGTGTGCCTGCTCGCCCGGTGGCGCGGGTGGATCCTGCCCAGCGCCGACGCCTGGTCGCCCGCACGGGTCGTCCCCCAGCGCTACCGCGGGCGGCTGCGGCGCAGGGGCGTGGGTCGGGGACGTCCCCGGTCCCGGCACGCCGAGGCCACCACCCCATCCCACCCCACGGAGGAGCCATGACCGAACAGCCGGCCACAGGCACGACCGCGGCGACCGTCCTCGCCGACCTGCCACGGACCCGCGGGTGGCAGGAGGACTTCTACCGCGACGTGCACCGGCACCCCGAGCTGTCCCACCAGGAGCAGCGCACCGCCGCGGCGGGGGCCGCCCGTCTCCGCGACGCCGGGTACGCCGTCACCGAGGGCGTCGGCGGGACCGGGGTGGTGGGCGTGCTGGAGCACGGCGACGGCCCGACGGTGCTGCTCCGTGCGGACATGGACGCCCTGCCCGTGCGTGAGGCGACCGGTCTGGCATACGCGAGCACGGTGACCGCAACCGACCCCACCGGCGTCGAGGTCCCGGTCATGCACGCCTGCGGGCACGACGTCCACGTCACGTGCCTGCTCGGGGCGGCCGACCTGCTCGCCACCCACCGCGACCGCTGGTCGGGGCGCCTCGTCGTGGTCCTGCAGCCCGCGGAGGAGCTCGGTGACGGCGCACGGCGGATGGTCGAGGACTCCCTCTCCGCGATCGCCGGGCACGTGGACGTGGCCCTCGCCCAGCACGTCCTCCCGATGCCGGCGGGCACCGTCGGGACCCGTGCGGGCGCGGTGCTGTCCGCAGCCGACAGCATGCGTGTCACGGTCCACGGCCGCGGCGCCCACGGGTCGATGCCGCAGGCGTCGGTCGACCCGGTCGTCCTGGCCGCGATGATCGTCGTCCGGCTGCAGACCGTCGTGTCGCGGGAGGTGGCGCCGACGGATCCCGCGGTCCTCACGGTCGGGAGCATCCGCTCGGGCAGCAAGAGCAACGTCATCGACGACGTGGCGGTCCTCGAGCTCAACGTGCGCACCTACGACGAGGCGACCCGCACGACGGTGCTCGACGCCATCCGGCGCATCGTGGTCGCCGAGTGCCAGGCCTCCGGGTCGCCCCGCGAGCCGGAGTTCGAGCTCTTCGACCGGTTCCCGCCGACGGTCAACGACGCCGAGGTCACCGAGCGGGTGCGCTCTGCCTTCGCGACGCACTTCGGCGATGCAGCTGGCGAGCTGCCCCTGCAGAGCGCCAGCGAGGACTTCAGCGACCTGCCGGTCGCGCTGGGGGCGCCGTACAGCTACTGGGGCATCGGTGGGGTGGAGCCGCAGGCGTATGCCGCGGCGCAGGCCGCCGGGCGCGTCGCCTCGGACATCCCCGTCAACCACTCCCCCTACTTCGCCCCGGTGCTGCAACCGACCCTCGACACCGGCACGAGCGCCCTGGTCGTCGCCGCCCTCGAGTGGCTCGCTCCCCACGGCAGTTCCCGCTCCTGAGGGCAGGCCACCCAGGACCCGCACCGGTCGCGGAGGCGGGCGCGCCACGAGCAGCCGCCCCGGGCCCGCCGGGCAACCCCGGCGTGGCACCTCACCGCACCGGGTTGAACTCCAGGGCTCGGGCGCGCGCCGCGAGCACCGAGCCGTGGCAGTCGAGGCGGACACCCAGGGCCTCGACGGGCGGCAGCTCTGCAGGCAACGGACCGCACGGAGAGCGCGCCGGCAGGTGGGCCGACCACACGGCGCTGGCAGCATCGCCGACGCTCGGCACCGTGAGGTCGGACGGCTGCACGGGCGCCGCGACCACGACCGCGGCGAGGGCGACGGGCACCAGGACGAGCAGCACCGCGCGTGAGGGACCACGGACGGTGGCGGTGCGTGGTGCCGTGGCGACGGTCAGCGCGTGCACCGGGTCCCCCTTCCTGTCGGCACCGGACGGTCAGCCGCCGGGTGCGCTCAGAGCCCCAGCTCCGCGCACACGTCGGTGGCCGTGCTGGGGATCCGGACCGGGGTCATCGACCC
The DNA here is from genome assembly GCF_042668795.1 of Pedococcus sp. NPDC057267. Classification (NCBI taxonomy): domain Bacteria; kingdom Bacillati; phylum Actinomycetota; class Actinomycetes; order Micrococcales; family Intrasporangiaceae; genus Pedococcus; species Pedococcus sp. NPDC057267. The sequence goes on from NZ_JBHUYG010000001.1 coordinate 85,130, forward strand.
GTCCGGGTGCGTGACGAAGTCGATCAGCCCGGTCGTGCCGAAGATCTGCGGGAGCCCGAGCTGTGCCGCCTGGTCGGGGCTCACGGCGAACGAGTAGTGGCCGCTGCTGCGGGTCTCGACGTCCCCGTTGGCGTAGGTGATCGTGAGCCCCGGCCCGCCGGTGTTGAGGCGGACCGAGCGGTCCGCCGTGCTGAACTGGATCGTCAGCGAACCGGTGAACTGCTGGATGTCGACCGTCCCGGGCCGCAGCGGCAGCTCACGGACGTACTCCTTGGAGTAGGGGAACGACAGGTCGACCGGCGTCGACCCGCAGGCCACCACGATGCCCACCGGTGGCTGCCACGGGGTCCACCCCGACCCGCGGGCCGACGCGGCTGTTGCGGGGAGGAGGAGCAGGGCCGTGGCGGCCAGCCCGGCAGACCACCGTCGAACGGCTGGTCGTGACATTGCTGACGCAGTCATGTGGGTCCACCTCCGGCTCGTGCGGGACCGCAACCACCCCTGCGCACCACCAGCGTCCTCGCGCACGCCCGCGCGGCAACGCCATTCCGCCGTAGGACGCCGGGCCGTACGTCCTAGGACACATGGGGTGGGTCGAGCGCCTCCTCACCCCCTCCGGCCGTCCCGGGGTCGTCGTGGCCGTCCGGGACGGAGCGCGGTCAGCCGCGTTGCTGGGCGGCCCAGGAGGCGTGCAGTGCCGAGTAGACGCCGCCCCGGCCGACGAGCTCGCGGTGTGGGCCGCGCTCGACGATGCGGCCCTTGTCGACCACGACGACCTCGTCGGCGGCCTCGGCGGTGGAGAGCCGGTGGGCGATCGCGATCGAGGTGCGACCACGGGTCAGGCCCTCCAGCGCGCGCTGGATGCGCACCTCGGTGGACGGGTCGACCGCCGATGTCGCCTCGTCGAGCACCAGCAGGTCCGGGTCGGCGAGGTAGGCCCGCGCCAGCGCCACGAGCTGCCGCTCCCCTGCGGACAGCGACTCCCCGCGCTGCCCGACCTCGGTGGCCAGGCCCTGGGGCAGTCCGGAGAGCCAGTGGTCCAGCCCCAGCTCGGTGATGGCGAGCCGCACGTCGTCGTCGCTGGCATCGGGCCGGCCGAAGCGCACGTTCTCCAGCAGGGTCGCGTCGAACAGGAACCCCTCCTGCGGCACGAGGACGACGCGGTCGCGCAGGGAGGAGAACCGCACCCGGCGCAGGTCCGCGCCGTCGATGCGCACGGTGCCCTCGGTCGGGTCCATGAGTCGCGTGAGCAGCTTGGCCAGGGTCGACTTGCCCGACCCCGTCTCCCCCACGATCGCAACCCGGGAGCGCGGCGCGATGCTCAGCTCGACGTCGTGCAGGACCGTCTCGCCGCCGGGGTAGGCGAACGACACGTGGTCGAAGTCGACGCTGATCGGCCCGCGCGGCAGCACCACCCCGTCGTCGCCCGGGTCGGCCACGTCGGCCGGGGTGTCGACCACGCCGATGACCCGCCGCCACCCGGCGACGGCGTTCTGCAGCTCGTTGAGGATCTCGGTCGCCTGCTGCACGGGCTGGGTGAACAGGTTGACGAGGAAGAGGAACGCCAGCAGCTGGCCGAGGGTCAGGTGGCCGCGCGTCGCCTGCACCGTGCCGACCACGAGCACGACGGCCAGCGTCAGCCCGGCGACCAGCTGGCCGGACGAGAACGCGACGACCGACCGGACCTGGGCGCGGATCGAGGCCGCACGGTGGGCCTCGATCGCGGCGTCGATGCGCTCGGCGGTGCGCTCCTCCACCCCGTACGCGCGGATCGTCGAGGCACCGACGACCGACTCGGACACCGCCGCCAGCAGGTCGCCGACCCGCTCGCGCACCTGCGTGTACGCCCGTCCCACGACCCGCTGGAACCGGCGGATCACCAGCAGCAGCGGCACGAAGCAGAGCCACACGACGGCGGCCAGCAGGGGGCTGTAGTAGACCATCAGGCCGGTCGCCACGACGATCTGCCCGAGGCTGAGGATGAGGATGATCCCGCCGAACTGCACGAACTGGCTGATCGTGTCGACGTCGGAGGTCACGCGGCTGACCATCGACCCGCGGCGCTCGGTGTTCTGGGTGAGCATCGACAGGTCGTGGATGTGCCGGAACGCCTTGAGCCGCAACGTCGCCAGCCCCGCCTCGGACGCACGGTAGAGGCGCACGTTCACGGCATACGCGCTGAGGGCGGTGGCCACGACGGCGACCAGCGCGAGCAGGACGTACCGGGTGACGAGGGCGGGGTCGGGGCCACCCTTGCCGAGCAGGCCGTGGTCGGTGGTCTGCTGCACGACGAACGGCACCACGATGCGTCCCACGGTGGTGACGGCGGCCAGGCCCAGCGTGACGCCGATGCCCTTGCGCAGCTCGGGTGACAGGTCCAGGCCGCGCCGCAGCGTGTCGACCGTGCCGAGCGAGGAGGTGGCGTCGATGGACGTGCTCACGCGCTGACCTCCTCGTCGGACGCGACGGCGGCGCGTTCGGCCGCCTCCCGGGCGTATGCCGTGACGAGCCGCTCGTACCCGGCGCACCGCCCCAGCAGCTCGGCGTGCGTGCCGTGGTCGAGGACCCTGCCGTTCTCGACGTAGACGATCTCGTCGGCGAGGGTGATCGTCGACATCCGGTAGGCGACGACGAGCACGGTCGTGCCCTCGCTCGAGCGGCGCAGGGCGCCGAGGATCGCCTGCTCCACCGACGGGTCGACGGCACTCGTCGCGTCGTCGAGGACGAGCAGCCGCGGTGAGCGGATCACCGCGCGGGCCAAGGCGATCCGCTGTCGCTGGCCACCGGACAGCGACGCGCCCCGCTCCCCCACGTGCGTGTCCAGACCAGCCGGCAGCGCGCGGACGAAGCCGGCGGCCTGCGACACCTCGAGGGCGTGCCACACCTCCTCGTCGGTGCGCTCCACACCGAGGGTGACGTTGCCGCGGACGCTGTCGTCGAACATGAAGGTCTGCTGCGGCACGAGCGCGGCCGCGGCCGGCACCCCGCCGCGGGCCACCTCGCGCAGGTCGACCCCGTCGATGCTGACCGTGCCGCGCTCGGGGTCGACGAGCCGCAGGGTGAGGTTGGTGAGGGTGGACTTGCCGGAGCCGGTCGGGCCGACCAGTGCCACCGTCGAGCCGGCGGGGACGTCGATGGTGACGTCGTGGATCGCCCGGAACTGCGAGGCGTTCCCCTCCTCGTCCACGACCTCGTAGGAGTAGTCCACGCCGGTGAGGGTCGAGCGGGCCGAGCTCCCCTGCGGCAGGGTGGCCTCGCCGTGCGTCAGCGCGCCGCGGGCGCGCAGCACGCCGTCGACGCGGTCCCAGCCGACGACCGTGCGGGGCAGCTCGCCGAGCACCCAGCCGAGGGCGCGCACCGGGAAGGCGAGGACCGAGATGAGGTAGGCGATCTGGACGACCTCGGCCGGCTGGAGGGCGCCCGAGGCGACCTGGTGCGTGCCGACCGCGAGGACGGCGAGCGTGCCGAGCGTGGGGATTGCCTCGATGACGGGGTCGAACGTGCCGCGCGTGCGCCCGACCTCCACGTTGGCGGACTGGAGGCGGCGGGTGACCTCCTCGAACCGGTCGGCCTCCTGCTGCTCGCGACCCATCGCCTTGACGACCAGGGCCGCCTCGAACGACTCGTGCGCGACCTCGCTCACCTCGGCCCGCAGCTGCTGGGCCCGGGCGATCCGCGGCGACATCGCCCGCTGGAACACCATGTTCGCGAGGAACAGCGCCGGGAAGACGGTGAGGCCGATGATGGCCATGACGGGGTCGACCAGGACCATCTGGACGATCCCGGCGACGAGCATGACGATGACGCCGAGCGCCATCGGCAGCGGCGCGAAGACGTTCCACGTGGCCTCGACGTCGGCATTGGCGTTCGACAGCAGCTGGCCGGACGGGTGCCGGTGGTGCCACGACAGCGGCAGGCGCAGGTACTGGCGGGTGACGTCGCGGCGGAACTGGGCGGCGACGTTGTACATCGTGTAGCCGGCGGCGATCCGGCGGATGACCACGCCGACCACGTTGAGGCAGACCACCCCGGCGACCCACCCGAAGGTCGCCCACAGCTGGTGGGCGGTCGCGTGCCCGGCCGCGACCGCCGGCTGCACCTGCTCGCGGGTGACCTTGCCGATGGCCCACGCCGTGAGCACGGTCATCACGCCGTAGAGGGTGCTGCCGGCCACGGCGAACGCGAACCAGCGCGGCTCCCGGCGCACCCCGACCCACACAATCCGGAGGGCACGACGCAGCGACGGGGCGGCGTCGACGGGCACAGCGAACCTCCGGCAGGGTGGTGGTGGGCGAGACGGCAAGCGTATGCCGCGACAGGCATGATGATCGCATGACCTCCCTGGCCCGCCGCGAGCGGTTTTCCCTCTGCGACACCTTCCTCGAGAAGGGCCCGGACGCCCCGACCCTGTGCTCGCCCTGGACGACCGCCGACCTCGCCGCGCACCTCGTCATCCGCGACCGCAGGCCGGACCTCGGCGTGGGGATCGTGCTGCCGCCGCTGGCCGGGCGTCTCGAGGACGGCATGAAGGAGTACGCGGCGAAACCGTGGCCGGACCTGGTGGACCTGGTGCGCAGCGGTCCGCCGGTCTGGTCGCCGTTGCGCGTCCCCAAGCTGGACGACCTGGCCAACCTGTCCGAGTACTTCGTCCACCACGAGGACGTCCTGCGCGGTGACGAGACGCCCGGTCCCCGCCGGCAGGTGTCGACGGAGCTGTCCGACGCCCTGTGGTCCCAGCTCTCGCGCGTCGCGCGGCTGTGCTTCCGCCGCAGCCCGGTCGGGGTCGTGCTGTCCACGCCGGACGGCCGCCGCATCCACGCCCGCGGCACGACCGAGCTCGGGACGGTCGTCCTCGAGGCGCGGCCGGAGGAGCTGCTGCTCGCCGCGTTCGGGCGGCACCGGGTCGCCGAGCTGGAGGTGACCGGCGGCGACGACGCGGTCGCCGCGCTCTGGGCCGCTCCCGTCGGCTTGGGCTGAGCCGCAAAACGGCAGTTGCGTACACGAAACGGCGGTTCCGGAACCCCGTTTCGTGCCAGCAACTGCCGTGTTGCGCCCCCGGCCGCCGGCGCCCCGTCGTCGCGCCGTGGGGGGGCTCCCGTCAGCGGCGGGGCAGCGAGCGGCCGTCGGGCAGGGTGCGCCCGGACACGAGCGAGACCAGCTCGCCGAGGGGGGCACGGAGCGGCTCCCCGCTCCCCCAGGACCAGTCGGCGTCGCTGGCCTCGAGCCGCACGCCGGACAGGTCGACGCCGAACCACGACCCGCCCGTGGCGACGACAGCATCCAGCACCGCCACGACCGCGTCCTGCGGCGCCACCGTCGGCACGCCGAGGGCGACCGTCACGTCGAGGGAGTGGATCACCGCGTGGCTCAGCGCACCGGCCGCTCCCCCGCCCGGTGGCTGCCACGCGTGCAGCCGGGCCGAGCGCAGCTGCTCGAGGAGCTCCGCCCGGGGCAGGGCCGAGTCGCGCGCCGCCACCGTGTTCGACAGGACGCCGAAGTCCCCGCCGGCCGCGGCCATCTCCGCGCCCCACTGCTCGGGCGTGAGGCGCGCCGGCATCGTGACGTGGGCGACCACGTGCGCCACGGTCCATCCCTCGCACAGCGACGGGTGGCCCCACGCGTCGGCGGGGTCCGTTCCGGCGGCGCCCTCGGTGTCGAGGAGGTCCGCCAGCCGGGTGAGGGTGGGCGGCACCCTTTCCTGCAGGTCGGTCATGACAGCTCCTCCTGGACGAGTGCGGCGAGGTGGCGCTCGAGCTTGTCGAGCGAGGTGAGGAAGCCGGCGCGGGCCTGCGGGCGGCGCATGCCCTCCGGCACGTTGCGCTGGGTGATGGTGACGGCGGTGTGCCCGTCGCCGAGGTCTTCCAGCGTGTTGGTCGTGCTCAGCCCCGAGGCCGGCTCGACCCAGCTGAGCCGCTCGGGCGGGACGACCTCGGTGAACGTCGCGACCATGCGGTGGCTGCCGTGCGCCCCGACCATGAGCGTCTCGAACCGGCCGCCCGGGCGCAGCTCGACCACGATGCCGTCGACCGGGGTCTGCATGCCCTCCGGCCCCCAGAAGGCGGCCAGCTCGGCGGGCTCGGTGAGGCAGCGCCAGACGAGCTCCCGCGGCGCCCGGAACACTCGCTCGTGGACGAGGTGGTCCTCGTTCATGCCTGCCCCCGCTCCTGGACCGCGGCGAGGTGCGCCTCGAGCCGGTCCATCCGCGCGGACCAGGTGCGTCGGCTCTCCTCGAGCCACGACTCGGCCTCGCGGAGCACCCCCGGCTCGAGCCGGCACGGCCTGGCCTGCCGGTCCCGGCCGCGGCTCACCAGCCCGCACCGCTCGAGCACGCGGATGTGCTGGGACACGGCCTGAAGGCTCATCGCGTACGGCTCGGCCAGCTCGGTCACCGTCGCGTCACCGCGGCTCAGCCGCGCCACGATGTCGCGGCGGGTGGGGTCGCCGAGCGCGGTGAACACCGCGTCGAGCTGGGCGGTTCCGGTCGTCATGCGGTTATTCAAGCACCCACTTGATCAAGCGTCCACTGGAATACGAGAAGGCGCGCAGGCGCGGCGCCGGTTGCTCGCCCGGTGCCGCACCGGCCCCGCCGTCCCCCGGTTCAGCGGACCGGCAGCCGGACCGGTATGCCGTCCTGCGCCAGCGCCGCCTTGACGTCGCCGACGGTGAGCTCGCCGAAGTGGAAGACGCTCGCGGCGAGCACCGCGTCCGCCCCCGCGTGCACCGCCGGGGCGAAGTGCTCGACCCTGCCCGCGCCACCGCTGGCGATGAGCGGGATGCGCAGCTCCGCCCGCACCAGCCGGATCAGCTCGAGGTCGAACCCGTCCTTGGTGCCGTCGGCGTCCATCGAGTTGAGCAGCACCTCGCCGGCGCCCAGCTCCTGGGCCCGCACGCACCACTCGACGGCGTCGATGCCGGTGCGCTGCCGACCGCCGTGGGTCGTCACCTCGAACCCGCCGAGCAGCGACCCGTCCTCGCCCCGCCGTCGGCGGACGTCGGCGGACAGCACGAGCACCTGCGAGCCGAACCGCTCGGCCACCTCGGACACGAGCTCGGGCCGGGCGATCGCGGCCGTGTTGACCCCGACCTTGTCGGCCCCGGCCCGCAGCAGCCGGTCCACGTCGTCGACGGTGCGAACTCCCCCGCCGACGGTCAGCGGGATGAAGACCTGCTCGGCAGTGCGGCGCACCACGTCGTACGTCGTCTCGCGGTCGCCGCTGCTGGCCGTCACGTCGAGGAAGGTCAGCTCGTCGGCGCCCTGCTGGCCGTACGCCTTCGCCAGCTCGACGGGGTCCCCGGCGTCGCGCAGGTTCTCGAACTGCACTCCCTTGACCACACGGCCCGCGTCGACGTCGAGGCAGGGGATGACGCGGGTGGCGAGGCTCACCCCCGAAGGGTATCCACCTAGGGTGAGCGCCATGCCCGTCGACCGCAGCACGGACCACGTGAGCCGGATCGTGGCGCTCGTGGACGCCACCCCGGCGCGCTGCGGCGGCACCCACCTCGTGGCGGTCGACGGCCCCAGCGGCTCCGGCAAGACCACGCTCGCCCGGCAGGTGGCCGAGGTCCTCGCGGCGCCCACGGTGCACATGGACGACCTCTACCCGGGGTGGGACGGACTGCGGGCGGGCACCCACCGGGCGGACGAGTGGATCGTGCGACCGCTGCGCGAGGGTCGCGCCGCCCGCTACCAGCGTTGGGACTGGCACGCCGACCGGTATGCCGAGTGGGTGCAGCTCCCGGCCACCGACGTCGTGGTGCTCGAGGGCTGCGGGTCGGGCGCCCTCCCGGGTGGGGCGTTCGCCTCCGTGCTCGTCTGGGTGGAGGCGGCCGAGGACGTCCGGTACGCCCGGGCCCTGGCCCGCGACCCCGGGTTCGCCCCGTTCTGGGACCAGTGGGCCGCCCAGGAGCGGCGCCTCTACGACGCCGACCGCACCTGGGAGCGGGCCGACCTCGTCGTCGACACGACCTCCGGCCGGGCCTGACCGCGCGTGGTCGGGCGCGCCGGTGCCGCGTGCTGCCAGAATCGCCACATGGAGCCCGTCGAGGACACCGAGGCCGCAGCGGCGGCGCCCACCGGCGACGTCGGCACCGGGCCCGACGACCTCGACCCCGGGACGGACGGCCTCTACCCCGCCGACGACACGGGGCTGCGCTCGGTGCACGACGCGGTCGTGATGCTCGCCGAGGGTCTCGGCGAGGACACGCGCCGGGTCGCCGCCCGGTCCGGCGAGGCCGTCGTCGACGGGGCCGCCGACGACGGGGCTGCCGAGCCCTGGGTGAAGGTCGCCCGACGGACGGAGTTCGCCGCCGTCGGACCCGGCCCCGACGGCACCGTCCGGGTCGGCCTGGTCTTCGCCGGTGAGGTGCCGGACGACGAGCGCCTCGCCCCCGCCACGGGGTTCGGCGCCTCGACCCACCACCTCGACCTGCCGGCCGACTGCGACGAGGACGACATCCGCGCGCTCGAGCCGCTCCTCGAGGCGGCCTACCTCCAGAACGGCTGATGGCAGCCACCGGAGCGCGGGGCGGCCGCGCGCTGCCGCGGGTCCCCACCTCGGCCGACCTGGTCCGCGCCGCCGCCCGCTCGCGTCGCGAGGCCAGGACGCGGACCCGGCGGATGCTGGCCCGGCTGGCCTTCGTCGTGCAGTGCGGGCTCGGCGCCGCGACCGCGTGGTGGGTCGCCTCCCACGTCCTGGGCCACCAGCGCCCGTTCTTCGCCCCGGTGACGGCGATCGTCTCGCTCGGCCTGTCCTACGGCCAGCGACTGCGCCGGGTCGTCGAGGTGATGATCGGCGTCGCCGTCGGGGTCTTCGTCGGGGACGCCTTCGTGCACTTCTTCGGGTCCGGCACGTGGCAGATCGTCGTCGTCGTGGTCCTGGCCATGAGCATCGCCGCCCTGCTGGGTGCCGGGCCCCTGCTCACGACGCAGGCAGGGGTGCAGTCGGTCATCGTCACGACCCTGACCGCTGCGCCGGGCTACGCGTTCACCCGCTGGCTCGACGCCGTCGTGGGCGGGGTGGTCGCCCTGCTGTTCACGGTCCTCGCGCCCACCGCCCCCATCCGCAGGCCGCGGCAGCAGGCGTCGGTCGTCGTGCAGGAGATCGGCGAGATCCTCTCCGAAACGGTGCGGGCCGTCCGGGACCGCGACTCCGACCTCGCCACGGCGACCCTGGCCCGGGCCCGCTCCTCGGAGTCGATGCTCGACGAGCTGCGGTCGCTGTCGGCGGAGGGCATCGCCGTCGTCCGGCTCTCGCCGTTCCGCCGGCGCCACCTGCCCGGGGTGCAGGCCATCGCCGACCTGCTCGAGCCGCTCGACCGTGCCATCCGCAACCTGCGGGTCCTCGTGCGTCGTGCCGCAGTCGCGACCTGGCGCGACGAACCGGTGCCCCCGGCATACCTGCGGCTCGTCGAGGCGCTGGCCGAGGTGACCGGCGACATCGCCCGTGAGCTCGGCGAGCGGCGGCTGCCCACCAACGCGCGGGCCGGCCTGTACCAGGTGGCCGAGCTCAGCGCCGTCCTCGACCCGATGTCGGGGCTGTCGGCCGAGGTGATGCGGGCGCAGATCCGCTCGATGGTGGTCGACCTGCTCATGCTCACCGGCCTGTCGGCGGACGAGGCGCGCGACCACGTCCCCGAGTCGATGACCACCGGTCCCGAGGACGGCTGAGCGGCCTGCAAGACTGGCCCCGATGTCGCAGGCCACCGTCCGTCCCGCACCCACCGCCGCCCCGCCCACCTGGCTGGTCGCGGTCGGTCTCGTCGCCGTCGCCGTCAACCTGCGCACGGTCATGGCCAGCGTTCCCCCGCTCGTGCAGGACATCGGGCACGACCTGCACCTCGGCAACGCCGCCCTCGGCACCCTCACCACCCTGCCGGTCCTCTGCATGGGGCTGTTCGCACCGGTGGCGCAGCGCGTGGCGGCCCGGGTCGGTGCCGCGACCGGCGTTCAGGCGGCGGTCGTGTGCGTCCTGCTCGGCCTGCTCTCCCGCTTCGGCGGCGGGAACGTGTGGCTGCTGTATGCCGGGACGTTCGTGGCCGGGGTCGGCATCGCCCTCGGCGGGACCCTGCTGCCCGGGCTGGTCAAGGAGCTGTTCCCGCCGGAGCGCTCCGGACTGGTCACGGGCCTCTACATGCTCGCGATGATGGGGGGTGCCGGCGCGTCGTCCGCGCTGTCCGTGCCGCTGCGCGAGCGCCTCGGGTCGTGGCAGGGCTCGCTCGGGTCGTGGTCGGTCCTGGCCGTCGTCGGCGCACTGGCCTGGCTGCCCATCTGGCGCGGGCACACGCGGCTGCGGGCCGAGGACCCCGTCGTCGTGGTCCCGACGCGGCTGCCGTGGCGGCACGCGACGGCCTGGCTGGTCGCCGGCTACCTCACGATCCAGTCCGTCGAGTTCTACTCGTCCCTGGCATGGCTCGCCCCGACGTATGCCGCGCGCGGCTGGGACCCGACCCACGCCGGGTACCTCCTCAGCGTCTTCACCGCGCTGCAGCTGGTCTCCGGGCTGCTCGGGCCCGCGCTGGCCGACCGCGTCCACGACCACCGCGCCCTGCTGCTCGCCGCCTCGGTGCTCGGGCTCCTCGGCCAGGCCGGGCTCTGGCTGGCGCCCGGCGCATCGCCCTGGATGTGGGCGGGGGTCCTCGGGTTCGGGCAGGGCGCCTCCTTCGCGCTCGGCCTCGTGCTCATGGTCGACTACGCCTCGACCCCGGCGGCGAGTGCGCGGCTCGCGGGCATGGCGTTCTTCTTCAGCTACACGATCGCCTCCCTCGGACCCGCGACGCTGGGCGCGCTGCGCGATGCCACCGGCGGCTTCGACGCCGTCTGGATGGTGCTGACGCTCCTGATGGTGGGGCAGGTGGGCTTCGCGGCCGTGCTCCGGCCGGGACTGGCGCGCATCCCCTGACCGGCGGCGGGGCCGCCTCCCCGCGTCCGCGCCCGTGGCGCCCCGGGGCCGTTTCGGCCCGGGTGTCGGCGCCCGGTGGGATGCTGCCGCCATGGCGTACGACCACGAGCTCGCCGACCGCCTGCGCACCGCGCTGCAGGACGTCGACGACGTGCAGGAGAAGGCGATGTTCGGCGGCCTGGCGTTCCTCGTCGGCGGCCACATGGCGGTCGCAGCGAGCGGCCAGGGCGGCCTCATGGTCCGGTGCGACCCGGCCCGCACGGGCGAGCTGCTCGACGGCGGCGAGGCCGAGCCGATGGTCATGCGGGGCCGCGAGATGGACGGCTGGCTGCGGGTCGCCACCGACCGGGTGGACTCCGACGAGGCACTCCAGCGGTGGGTCGACACCGGCGTGGCGAGTGCCGCGTCCCTCCCCCCGAAGTAGGCAGAGGGTTTGGGGGGCGCCACCAGCGGGCACACACCGTCCAGCCGTGGCCCGGCGTGTGGTCGCGAGGGGACGCTCGGCGGCCAGGCCGGGCCACGGCCCAACCCGCACCCGGTGCCCCGGCGGGGCACCGTCGGTGCAACGTCACTGCTCTGCGTTGCCCCACGCCCGGGGGCAACGCACAGTGCGGGCGACCGTCAGTCGGGGGTGACGTCGGGGCTGGGTACCGACGGCCCCAGGGCCTGGACCAGCGCGGCGAGGCGACCGGCCTCTGCCCGGCCGAAGCCGGCGTCCGCCTTCTGGATCGCCATGACCGCAACGGTGTCCGTGTCGCTGAGCTCGATCGTGACCCACGGGTCCCCCTCGACGAACCGCACGTCGACGACCTCCCGCCACGAGACCGTCCGGCTGAGGAACAGGTTGCGGATCGTCAGGGACTCCCTCGTCGGGACCGCGCGGATGCTCGCGAAGCGCCACAGCAGCAGGGCGATCGCGACACCCACCCCGGCGAAGAACACGCGGTCACCGGCGCGCCAGTTGCCGCCCTCGGCCGGACCCGGCAGGACCACGGCGACGACGGCGAAGAGCAGGACGGTCGCCACGGCCGACACCGTCGCGACCGCGCGGCCGCGACGGGGCCGGAACGGCGCGAAGGCCGCCTGCTCGTCCGTGCCGGATCCTCTCCCCCGGGCCCGTGCCATCGTCACAACCGGCAGGCGGCGATGTCGGTGACCAGGATCGCCCGGGCCCCCAGGTCGTACAGCTCGTCCATGATCGCGTTCGTCCGCGCCCGCGGGACCATGGCGCGGACCGCGGCCCACTCCTTGTTCTGCAGGGCGGACACGGTCGGCGACTCGAGCCCGGGCGTCACGGCACACGCCGTCTCGACCAGGTGCACCGGGACGTCGTAGTCGAGCATCACGTAGTGGCGGGCCGTGATGACGCCGGTGAGGCGGCGGCGAAGGACCTCGACGCCCGCGGACTCCCCCGTTCCCTCGCGGCGGATGAGGACTGCCTCGCTGCGCAGGATCGCGTCCCCGAAGACCTCGAGCCCCTGCTGGCGCAGGGTGGTCCCGGTCTCGACGACGTCGGCGATCACGTCAGCGACCCCGAGGGTGATCGCGGTCTCCACGGCGCCGTCCAGCCGCACGACCCGGGCGCTGACCCCGGCCTCGGCCAGGTGCTTCTCGACGAGGCCGGCGTAGCTCGTCGCCACGCGGCGACCGGCGATGCCGGCGACGTCCGCGCACGTGCCCGGGCGGGCGGCATACCGGAACGTGGAGCCGCCGAAGCCCAGCGTCATGACCTCGATCGCGGCACTGCCCGAGTCGAGCAGCAGGTCGCGGCCGGTGATGCCGCAGTCCACGGTGCCGGACCCGACGTAGACCGCGATGTCACGGGGACGCAGGTAGAAGAACTCGACCTCGTTGTCGTGGTCGGTGACGACGAGCTCCTTGGAGTCGCGCCGGACGCGGTAGCCGGCCTCGCGGAGCATGTCGACCGCGGGCTCGGAGAGGGACCCCTTGTTGGGGACGGCGATGCGCAGCATGGTGCGGGCTTTCCTGGGAGTGGTGGCCTAGAGGTGGGCGTAGACGTCGTCGAGGGAGATGTCCGAGGCGACCATGAGCACCTGGAGGTGGTACAGCAGCTGGCTGATCTCCTCCGCGGCGCGGTCCTTGCCCTCGTGCTCGGCGGCCATCCACACCTCGGCGGCCTCCTCCACGATCTTCTTGCCGATGGCATGCACGCCGGCGTCGAGCGCGCGCACCGTCCCCGAGCCCTCGGGGCGGCTCACCGCCTTCTCGGCCAGCTCGGCGTACAGGTCGTCGAAGGTCTTCACGAGCCCAGCGTACGGGGGGCCGGACCGGCCAGGGTCACCGCGGTGGCCACGGCGGCGACGGCGGCCTCGTGCCCCTTGTCCTCGGTCGAGCCGGGCAGACCCGCGCGGTCGAGCGCCTGCTGGTCGTCGTCGCACGTGAGCACGCCGAACCCGATCGGGATGCCGGTGCGGGTGCTGACGTCCGTCAGGCCGTGGGTGACCCCGCTGCACACGTAGTCGAAGTGCGGTGTGCCGCCACGGATCACGACACCCAGCGCGACGAGGGCGTCGAACGACGGCGCGAGCCGGGCGCAGGCCACGCTGAGCTCGACAGTGCCGGGCACGCGCACGAGGGGGACGTCCTGCACCCCGCACTCGGCGAGCCCGCGCTGCGCGCCGGCGACGAGGCCGTCCATCACCTCGGTGTGCCACGACGCGGCGACGATCGCCACCCGCAGCCCGCTGCCGTCGGCCGTGACCGACGGAGCACCCTTGCCGCTCATGCCTTCCCCTTCATGCCGTCTCCCCGTTGTCCGCTGCGTCCACGACGAGGTCGTGGCCCATCCGGTCCCGCTTGGTCCGCAGGTACCCGCGGTTGGCCGTCGTCGGGGCGACCTGGAGCCGCTCGACCGAGTCCACGGCGACCCCCAGCTCCCGCAGCGCCTCGACCTTGAGCGGGTTGTTCGTCAGCAGCCGCACGTGGTCGACCCCGAGGGCCGTGAGCACCGCGGCGCCGGCGGCGTACTCGCGCGCGTCCACCGGCAGGTCCAGCGCGGTCTGCGCGTCGACGGTGTCGAGGCCGTCGTCCTGCAGGGCGTACGCCTGCAGCTTCGCGAGCAGTCCCACACCCCGGCCCTCGTGGCCGCGCAGGTAGACGACGACGCCGCCCTCGGCCGCCACCCGCTCGAGCGAGCGCTCGAGCTGAGGGCCGCAGTCGCAGCGCAGCGACCCGAACGCGTCACCGGTCAGGCACTCGGAGTGCAGGCGCACCAGCGCGCGTCGCTCCGGGACCCCCCGCGGGCTCACCAGCGCGACGTGCTCGTCACCCGTGACGGCGTCGCGGAACCCGACGGCGCGGAACTCCCCGTGCCGCGTCGGCACGACCGTCTCGGCCACCCGGGCGACGCGGTCGTACCGCTGCCGGTGGGCGACGAGCTGGGCGATGGTGATGACGGGCAGGTCGTGCACGGCACCCATGGCCTGCACGTCCGGCAGCCGCATCATCGTGCCGTCGTCGTGGACGAGCTCGCCGATCGCCGCCGCGGGCGCGAGGCCCGCGAGCCGGCACAGGTCGACGGCCGCCTCGGTGTGCCCGGGGCGCACCAGCACCCCGCCCTCGCGGGCGCGCAGCGGCACCACGTGCCCCGGCCGGACGAAGGTGTCGGCCGTGGACAGCGGGTCGGCCAGCAGCCGGACGGTGTGGGCCCGGTCCGCGGCGGAGATGCCGGTGGTGACGCCCTCGGCCGCGTCCACCGTGACCGTGTATGCCGTGCGGCGCGGGTCGCGGTTGTCCGCCACCATGAGCGGCAGGCCCAGCCGGTCGGCCACCTCGGGCGTGACCGGGGCGCAGACGTAGCCGCTGGTGTGCCGGATCGCCCACGCCATCCACTCGTCGGTGAGCGTCTCGGCGGCCAGGACGACGTCGCCCTCGTTCTCGCGGTCCTCGTCGTCGGTGACCAGCACCGGGCGGCCGGCGCGCAGGGCGCTGAGCGCCTGCTCGATGGTCGACAGGGTCCTCATGCCGCAACCACCGCCTCCGGCTCGCGGTCGGGCTCCTCGACGCGGGACGCCTTCAGCCAGACGAAGAAGCCGTAGAGCACCAGGCCCGCGTACACGGCATACAGCACCGCCGACGGGTAGAACTTCGAGTGCACGAGCAGCGGCACCCCGACCAGGTCGACGCCGATCCAGGCGAGCCAGAAGTCGTTCCAGCCGCGCGCCATCGCGTAGGTCGCGACGATCGAGCCGACGAAGATCCAGGCGTCGCACCAGAAGTACCAGCGCGGGGCGGGGAAGCCGGCGCCGATGAGCGAGAACACCCACTGCAGCACGACCACACCGCCGACCCAGAAGCCGAGGTAGCCCAGTCGCTCGCGGACGGTCGCCCAGCGCGGGGTGATGACCGGCGCGTCCTCGTCCGAGGTGTTGAGGCGGCGCACGGCGTTCCAGCGGTACCAGCCGTAGATGCTCGTGATGATGAAGAAGACCTGGCGGCCGGCCTGGCCGAGCAGCGTCTCGTGCTGCGGGTTGGAGAACGCGACCCCGAAGAACACCGTGAAGAGCAGCACGTTGCCGAGGATGCCGACGGGCCACGCCCAGATGCGGCGCCGCATGCCACCGATGGCGGAGGCGAAGCCGAAGACGTTCCCGACCACCTCGCGCCACAGGATGTGCTGCGAGCCGATGGTCAGCTGCGCCTCGAAGAGCTTCTCGAGCCAGTTCATGCGGGGATCTCCTGGGAGTCGGTGGTGCTGGGGGGGTTGGGGGTGGTGACGAGCAGGCGCTCGACGTACTTGGCGAGGACGTCGACCTCGAGGTTCACGGGGTCGCCGACGACCTTGTGCCCCAACGTCGTCAGCGCCAGGGTGGTGGGGATCAGCGACACCTCGAACCAGTCGCCGGCGTCGTCGGCGCCGATGGCCGACACGGTGAGGCTGACGCCGTCGACCGTGATCGAGCCCTTCTCGACGACGTAGCGGGCCAGGTCGGCGCCGAGGCTGAACCGCACGACCTCCCAGCGGTCGCCCGGGGTCCGCTGGAGGATCCGCGCGGTGCCGTCGACGTGGCCCTGGACGACGTGGCCGCCGAACCGGCCGCCGGCCGCCATCGCACGCTCGAGGTTGACCCGGTCGCCGGGCGAGAGCGCGCCGAGGCTGGTGCGCGCCAGGCTCTCGGCCATGACGTCGACGGTGAACTGCTCGGCGTCGTGCTCGACCACGGTGAGGCAGACACCGTTGACGGAGATCGACGCGCCGTGGACGGCGTCGGACACGACCAGCGGGCCGGCGACGGTGAGCCGGGCGGAGTCGGCGCCGCGCTCGAGCGCCACGACGTGGCCGAGCTCCTCGACGATGCCGGTGAACATCAGCGGGTCTCCTTCAGGCAGGCGGTGATCCGCACGTCGGTGCCGATCAGGGTGATGTCGGTGGGGTCGAGGCGCAGCGCCTCGTCGATCGTGGTGATGCCGAGGTCGCTGACCGACGGCCGGCCGCGGCCGAGCAGCACCGGCGCGACGTAGGCCACGACCTCGTCGACGAGCCGGTCGTACATGAACGCCGCCGCGACGGTCGGGCCGCCCTCGAGCCAGACGTGGTGCACGCCCGCCCGGGCCAGCGCCTCGAGGACCTCCTTGGGGCTGCGGGTGCGCAGGTGCCAGGTCTCTGCGGCGTCGTCGAGCACGCGAGCGTGCGGCGGGAGGTCGCGCTCCCCCATGACGACCCGGAGCGGTTGGGCGTCCCTGAGGGTGCCGTCGGGGTGCCGGGCGGTGAGGTGCGGGTCGTCGGTGAGCGCCGTGCCGGTGCCGACGAGGACGGCCCCGCAGCGGGCGCGCTGCTCGTGCACGTCGGCCCGGGCGGCCGGGCCGGTGATCCACTGGCTCGTGCCGTCGGCCGCAGCGCTGCGCCCGTCGAGGGTGGTGGCGAGCTTCCACGTCACCCAGGGCCGGCCGGTGCGGACCAGGTGCGTCCACGTGCGGTTCAGCGCCTCGGCCTCCTGCGCGAGGACCCCGCCGACGACCTCGACGCCGTGCTCGCGCAGCCAGGCCGCGCCCCCGGCTGCGACCGGGTTGGGGTCGGCCTGCGCGTGGACCACGCGGCGCACGCCCGCGGCGTGCAGGGCCTGCGCGCACGGCGGGGTGCGGCCGGTGTGGTTGCACGGCTCGAGGGTCACGTATGCCGTGGTGCCGGCGGCGCGCTCGCCCGCGGCGGCCAGGGCGTCGGCCTCGGCGTGGGCCGTGCCGGCGCCGCGGTGCCAGCCCTCGGCGACGACCTCGCCGTCGCCGGTGACCAGCACGCAGCCCACGCGCGGGTTGGGGTCGGCCTCCGGTCCGTGCGCGGCCAGGGCGAGGGCACGACGCATCAGCGCCTCGGTGCCGGGCTGCTCGCCCATCGTCCCGCCTCCTGCTCCAGACCGTTCGGTCGAGCTCCGGGGGACGTGCGGTCGAGGGACCTCAGGGCAGGCGGCGGGTCACGAGGGACCCGGCCGCGCGACCTGGGGGTCCCGCGTCCACGTGCTGCCTACCATCCGGACTTTCACCGTCGGTCCAGGAGTTCCACCTGGTCAACCGGCCGCTGGCTGCGGTCGGGTCGCGGACTGTCACCGCCGGTTCGGACTTGCACCGACCCCGGAGCACGTGTGTCGCCGTCCAGTATGCCAGCGGGTGCCACGGTCGACGCACGCGGTCCGGGTGACGGTCCTCACGAGGCACCTGGGGCCCGGGAGCGCAGCCCGACGACCTCATCCCGCTGGCTTCAGCCCAGTCGCCTCAGCCGACAGGCTCGTGCGCCTGGCCTCAGGCCGGGTGGACGTGCGCCGTCGCGAGCGCGCGCAGCTCGTCGACCGCGGCGGCCGCGTCCTGCGCGCCGTAGACCGCGGACCCCGCCACGAAGACGTCGGCCCCGGCCTCGGCGCACTGCTCGATGGTCGATGCGGACACGCCGCCGTCGACCTGCACCCAGACCTCCCCGCCGCGGCGACGGACCGCCTCGCGGACCTGCGCGACCTTCGGCATCTGGTCGGCCATGAACGACTGCCCGCCGAAACCGGGCTCGACCGTCATGACCAGCACCATGTCGAGGACGTCGAGCAGCTCCTCGTAGGGCGCGAACGCGGTGCCCGGCTTGACGGCCATGCCGGCGCGGGCGCCGGCCGCACGCAGGTCTTTGGCCAGGGCACGCGGGTCGCGCGCCGCCTCGACGTGGAACGTCACCGACGACCCGCCGGCCTCGGCATACATCGGCGCCCAGCGGTCGGGGTCCTCGATCATGAGGTGGCAGTCCAGCGGGATCGGGCTGACCTTGGCCAGGGCCTCGACCACGGGGAGCCCGAGGGTCAGGTTCGGCACGAAGTGTCCGTCCATCACGTCGACGTGGGCCCAGTCGGCGTTGCTGATCCGCTCCAGCTCGCGCTGCAGGTTGGCGAAGTCGGCGGACAGGATGCTGGGCGAGATCTGCACGCGCACACCCTAGCGACGGTCCGGCGGACGTCCCCGAGGCGGTACCGACAGGTCTCGGACGTCCCGGACCGACTCAGCGGCGCTTGCGCAGCAGCGCCAGGAACATCCCGTCGGTGCCGTGCAGGTGCGGCCACAGCTGGGCGCTCGGCCCGTCCCCGGGCACCTCGACGGGCTCGCCCGCAGCGTCGCGCAGGTACTCCCGGACCGGCAGCTGCTCGACGTCGTCGCGCCGCTTGAGCACGTCGCCGACGACGAACTGCGTCTCCGCGAGGTGTGGGCTGCACGTGGCGTAGGCGACGACCCCACCCGGCGCCGTGGCGTCGATGGCGGAGGCCAGCAGCTCGCGCTGCAGCGAACCGAGCCCGGCGAGGTCGGCCGGCGTCCGGCGCCAGCGCGCCTCGGGACGACGGCGCAGCGCGCCGAGGCCGGTGCAGGGCGCGTCGACGAGGACCCGGGTGTAGCCGCCCGGCTCGTCCTCCCCGACCGTGCGGCCGTCACCGGTGCGGACCTCCAGGACCCGGCCTGCGGCAGAGGCGCGCTCGAGCCCGGGGCGCAGCGTCTGGCGCACGAGGTCGGCCCGGTGCGGGCTGACCTCGTTCGCGACGAGGTCGGCACCCGCCTCTGCCGCGAGGGCGGCCAGCAGGCCGGCCTTGCCACCCGGGCCGGCGCACAGGTCCAGCCAGCGCTCGGTGCCGGTGGCCTCCACGGGCACCGCGGCGAGCGCCAGCGCGAGCAGCTGCGACCCCTCGTCCTGCACGGCCGCGCGCCCCTCGCGGACCGCGGCGATGGCGCCCGGGTCGCCCGCCGGGAGCACGGCACCGACAGGTGAGAGCGGCGACGCCTCGGCGCCGGCCTCGACGAGCTCGGCCACGCTGCACAGGCCGGGGCGTGCCACGAGCGACACCTTGGGCGGGTCGTTGTCGGCGGCCACGAGGGCGGTCAGCTGGTCGTCGACGGTCTCGGGCGTCGCGGCGCCGTGGCCCAGCAGCGCCGCGCGCATGGCCTTGACCACCCACTCCGGGTGGGACTGCTCGACCGCGAGCCGGGCCGTGAGGTCGCCCTGCGGCACGACCTCGGCGAGCCACGCCTCGCGGTCGCGCTCGCTGACCCGGCGCAGCACGGCGTTGACGAAGCCGGCTGCCCCGGCGCCGTTGACCTTGCGCGCCAGCGCGACCGTCTCGGCCACCGCGGCGTGCGCCGGGACGCGCATCCCCAGGATCTGGTGCACCCCGAGGCGCAGCGTGTCGAGCACCTTCGGGTCGACCTGGCTGAGCGGGCGCCCGGCGGCCACCGCGACCACCGGGTCGTAGAACCCGTGCATCCGCACCGCGCCGTAGACGAGCTCGGTGGTGAAGGCCGCGTCGCGGCCGGTGATCCGCCGGTCGCGCAGGACCGCGGGCAGCTCGAGGTTCGCGTAGGCGCCGTCCGCGACCGCGCGCAGCACCGTGTATGCCGCGAGGCGCTGTGGGTCGCTCGTGCGCCCCCGCTCGCTCGGCCGCTGACGTGAACGCTGCGGGCGCTGCGGCCGACCGCCGCCCGAGGAGCCCCTCGGCCGCTGCTCAGCCACCGAGCCGCTCCCCCGCCTCGATGCGGACGCCGCGGGCCCAGTCGGCCGCCGCCATCTCCTTCTTGCCGTGGGGGCGGACCGCGCCGAGGCGCACCACCCCCGATCCGGTGCCCACGTGCACCTCGCGCTTCCCGGCGGCGAGCTGCCCCGGCGCCAGCGGCTCCCCGGCATACGTGCCGTCGACGGTGAGGGGCGACAGCTTGAGGCGCTCGCCGCGGAAGGTCGTCCACGCCCCCGGCGCGGGCGTGCAGCCGCGCACCAGCCTGTCGACTGCGGTGGCCGGGTGCTCCCACCGGACCTCGGCGTCCGCCACCTCGATCTTGGGGGCGAGCGAGACGCCGTCGGCCGGCTGCGGCACGGGCGTCAACGAGCCGTCGGCGATGCCGTCCATGGTGGCGACCAGGAGCCCGGCCCCGCCCTGGGCGAGGCGCCCGAGCAGGTCGCCCGCCGTGTCGGTCGGGCGGACCCTCTCGGTCATGACGCCATAGACCGGGCCGGTGTCGAGCCCGGCCTCGAGCCGGAACGTCGAGGCGCCGGTCACCTCGTCGCCGGCCATGACAGCGTGCTGGACGGGCGCGGCACCGCGCCACGCGGGCAGCAGCGAGAAGTGGAGGTTGACCCAGCCGTGGACCGGGATGTCGAGGGCGACCTGCGGCACGAGCGCGCCGTACGCGACGACGGGGCAGGCGTCCGGCGCGATCTCGCGCAGCCGCGCGAGGAAGCCCTCGTCCCGCGGCCGCTCGGGGGTGAGGACCTCGATGCCGTGCTCCTCGGCACGCCGCCGCACCGGCGACGGGTGGAGCGTGCGTCCACGGCCGGAGCGCGCGTCGGGGCGGGTGACGACGGCGACCACCTCGTGGGAGGAGGCGACCAGCGCGTCGAGGGACGGCAGCGCCACCTCGGGCGTGCCGGCGAAGACCAGCCGCATCAGAGCGCCCGGCCGAAGGTGGCGTGCGGGCTGGCCTTGACGACGGGAGCGGGACCCTCGCCCCACTCGGCCTCGCGGATGGCCTTCATCGCGGCCTTGCGCTGCTCGCGGTCCATCCGGTCGATGAACAGGATGCCGTCGAGGTGGTCGGTCTCGTGCTGCAGGCACCGCGCCATGAGCTCGGTGCCCTCGACGACCACGGGCTCGCCGAACTGGTTGAACCCCTTGGCCACCGTGCGCAGCGCCCTGGGCGTCTCGAACCGCAGGCCGGGGAAGGACAGGCAGCCCTCGTCCCCCTCCTGCAGCTCCTCGGACAGGTCGAGGTCGGGGTTGACCAGGTGGCCGAGCTCGCCGTCGACCCAGTACGTGAACACCCGCAGCCCCACACCGATCTGGGGCGCCGCGAGACCGGCACCGGGCGCGTCCAGCATCGTGTCGGTGAGGTCCTTGACCAGCTGGCGCAGCTCGCGGTCGAAGTCGACGACGGGCGCGGCCGGCGTGCGCAGCACCGGGTCCCCGAAGAGGCGGATGTTCTGGATCGGCACCCGAGCAGTCTAGGTGCGCGGCTCGCCCAGCTCGGCCGGGGTGGGCACCGGCAGCCCGCGCAGCGCCAGCTCCCGTGCCAGCTGGCCGGGCGTGGTGAAGGTGATCGCGTCCATGCCGACCGAGGACGCCGCCTCGACGTTGGCGGGGCTGTCGTCGACGAAGACCGTGCCGAGCAGGTCGACCGGGGCGTCGGCGGCGAGCCGGTGGAAGACCTCGGGGTCCGGCTTGGCCAGCGAGATGCGTCCCGAGACGGTGATGTGCTCGAACAGCGAGAGGAAGTCGAACCGCTCGACCGCCCGCGGGAACAGCTCGGCCGACCAGTTGGTGAGCGCGAGCAGGCGCACCCCGTGGGCGGCGAGGGTACGCAGGATGGTCACGGACCCCTCGACCGGGCCGACCATGGAGAGGTCGAAGTGCTGGCGGTAGGCGCGGATCTCGTCCGCGAGGTGGGGGTGCGTCTCGAGCGCGGCCGCCTCGCCGTCGTCCCACGAGCGACCGGCGTCCTGGGCGTGGTTCCACGCTGCGAAGCCGAAGTCGCCGGTGAGGAACGCGCGCGCCCGGTCCGGTCCCACGGCTGCGGCGATGGCCGGGTGCGGGTCCCACGTGATGAGGACGTTGCCGAGGTCGAAGACGACGGTGGCCGGGAGGTCACCGGCCCACCGTAACCACGGCGGCACGGTATGCCGGGCAGTCAGCGCAGGCGCGCCGCCGTGGCCAGCCGCTCGAGCGCAGCAAGCACCTCAGCGGGCCGTTCGACGTGCGGGGAGTGGCCGCAGCCGTCGAGCGCGGTCTCGGTGAAGGAGCCGCCGGCAGCGGCGTACCGCTCGAGCACCGCCCGGGTCTGCCCCACCATCGGCTGCGGGGGGCAGTCCTGCTCCCCCGGCCAGCCGGGGACGGCACCCAGCTGTCCCAGGTACGCGAGGTCGAACAGCGAGGTGTCGGACACGATGACGTCGGCCGTGCCGCGGACCCACTCGACCGGCGGCTTGGGGTCCAGCGCCACCAGGTCGTCGGCGACGGAGAACCACCGCGGCGACATCGCGTTGGTCACCCCCCGGGTGCCGGGGCCGGTGTTCGGCCAGGAGGTGCTGCTGCCGGCGTCGCCGGGGTAGTTGTCCTCCCCCACCGCGGTCGACAGCACGGTGTCGAGCATCGCCTCCTCGTCGGCGCCGAACGCCGACGGGTCCGCCACGTAGGTCGAGCGCATGACCGCGCGCGGGCTCGTCGGCTCGTCGCCGGACCGGTCCTTGGCGGCCAGCCGGGCCACGAAGTCCGAGTTCACCGCACCGGCCCCGGTGCCCGCGAAGTCCTCGGTCGTGGGCGTCCCGTCCAGGTCGCGCGTGCCCCCGAACCCGTAGGGCGACAGCGGCGACTCGAGCAGCAGGCCAGCGACACGTCCGGGGTGGTCGACCGCGAGCTGCATCACGACGCCGCAGCCCATCGAGTGGGCCGCGACCACCGGGGTGCTGCCCATCGCGAACAGGCCCTCGACGTCGAACAGCGCCGCGACGTCGTCGGCGAAGTCGCGCAGGCCCCGGGTCGCGTCGACGGGCGCGGTCTGGGTGTCGCCGTAGCCGCGCAGGTCCGGCGCCACCACGCGCCACGGCCCCTCGTCCCCGCCGAGCTGTCGGCGGACGAACGGCTCCCAGAAGGCCGCCGAGGAGCAGTTGCCGTGGACCAGCAGCAGCGGGATGCCGTCCTGCGGGCCCCACACGAGGACGTTCTGGTCGATGCCGTTCGCGACGGTGCGCACGCTCATGCCCGCACGCTAGGCACTGGCTGCCCCCGCCACCATGTGACCCGCGGACACCTCCCGCGGTCGGGAGTGTGGGCGGGACCGTGCGGCAGGACTCCTCAGCCAGCGAGGTCGGGCGGGTCCATCCGCAGCTGCACCCCGGCGGCCTCCTTGCGGGCACTGCGTGAGGCGCGCACGTCCGCGAGCGCCTCGGCCAGGGCGGGTGCTGCCTCCAGCGGCGCGCGCAGCAGCACCCGGGCCTCGTCCTCACCCACCGACAGCGGGCCCAGCTGCTCGACCACGTCCTGCAGCCCGAACCGGGCGAGGTCGGCCTGGTCGACGGTGGCCCGCACCGCCCGGCGCTCCCCGGTCACGGCCGCCAGGGCGACCGTCGGCGGCAGGTGGAGCGCGGCCCGGTCGGCGAGCTCCCGGCCGGCGAACCAGGCGGGGTCCCAGCGGACGAGCGCCTCGACCACCGGCAGGGTCGTGTGGGTCGGGGCCCCGCACAGCACCACCTGGCCACCGTCGGCGGCGCCGCGGGTCAGGCCCGCAGCCCCGAGCCACCGGCGCAGGGCCTCCTCGCCGGCGTCCAGGGTGGCCCGGTCGAGCGAGGCCCACGCGTCGAGGAGCAGGGACGCGGCATACCCGCCGTCGGCCACGGGCTCGGCACCCGGGGTGGCGATGACGAGGGCGGGCGTCGCGGCGACGGTGTCGAGCACCGCGCCCGCGCCCGAGGTGTGGACGGGCACGCCGGGGAAGGCACGGCCGAGCTCCTCGGCGGTGCGCCGCGCACCGACCACCGACGAGCGCAGCTCCCGGCCACCGCACTCCCGGCACTCGAACCGGCCGACGCCCTTGCCGCACCAGCGGCAGGCGGGCTCGGCCCCGCGGGCGGACTGGGCCACCGGGCCGCCGCAGTGGCGGCACCGGACGGGGGCACGGCACGTCTGGCAGGCGAGCGACGGCAGGTACCCACGGCGCGGCACCTGGACGAGCACCGGACCGGACTCCAGCGCGGCCTTGGCGGTGCGCCACGCCGCCGACGGCAGGTGGGCGCTGGCCGCTGCCGGGTCCCGCTCGGCGTCGAGGCCCTCGCCGGCGACCCGGACCCGGGGCACGACCCCGCGCACCGACGGCGCCGCGACGGTGCGCAGCTCGTCGGCCTCGACGAGGCGCTGCACCGGCACGCTGCGGGTGAAGCCCGCGCTGAGGACCGCCGCCCCCTCGATCCGGGCACGGGCCAGCAGGACCTCGCGCACGTGGGGGTAGGGGGCTCGCGGCTCGTCCAGCAGGTCGTCGCCGTCGTCCCACCACGCGACCAGGCCCGGGGAGCGCACCGGGGCGAACGCCGCGGCCCGGGTGCCGACGACGACCGACACGTGGCCGCGCAGCAGCTTCAGCCACGCGGTGTAGCGCGCCTGCGGCCCCTGGTCGGCGGCGAGGCGGACGTGCCGCCCCTTGCCGAGCGCGGCGGTCAGCGCAGCGTCGACGCGCCGGACGTCACGGTGGTCGGGGACCACGATGACGCTGCCGCGGCCCCCGGCCAGGGCAGCCGCCGCCGCGGCCGCGAGGGCCGCGGGCCAGTCCTCCTCAGGCGTGCGAGCGGGCAGCGCGAGCAGGGACGCGGCCGGGGACTCCCCGGCTGCGAGGCGGGCGAGGAAGGCCGGGCCCCCGGCATACCGGCCCCAGGAGGGCACCCGGTCGGGCGGCGCGGGCAACGGGTCGGGTTGCGGCGCCTGCTCGGCGAGGGCCTTCTCCGCCGCCGCGTGCCGCGGCGGCACGGCCAGCCGGAGCACATCGCCGAGGGTCCCGGCGTAGCGGGCGGCGACGGCACGGCACAGGGCCAGCAGCGACGGCGTCAGCACCGGCTCGGGCGACACCACCCGGCGCAGCGGCGCCAGCCGCCCGGTGTGCTCGGGCTCCGGCCGGCGCTCGACGACGAAGCCGTCGAGGTCCTGGCCGGCGAAGCGGACCTTGACCCTCGCGCCGGGCACGGCGGTCTGCGCCATCGCCTCGGGGACGAGGTACTCGAACGGCCGGTCGAGGTGGGCCAGGCCGGTGTCGACGACCACGGCGGCGACGGGGTCGGTGGCCGCGGGCTCCTGCTCGGGGCGCACGCGCGGCGCCTTGGGCAGGGCGGAGCGGATCAGCGCCAGCTGCTCGCCTGCTCCCGGTTCGGACACAGCGGAAAACTAGTCGACCCGGCCGACAGCCCCGCAGGGCAGGGTGTCGGCCGGGTCGGTGGTGCGGGGTGCCGCGCGGGCTCAGCCCTTGACGGCGCGCTGGAGGGCCTCGACTCGGTCGGTGCGCTCCCAGGTGAAGGCGTTCTCGACACCCGCGGCCTCGGTCCGGCCGAAGTGGCCGTAGGCGGCGGTCGCCTTGTAGATCGGGCGGAGGAGGTCGAGCTGGTCGACGAGCGCGCCGGGGCGCAGGTCGAAGACCGAGGTGATGGCGGCCTGGATCTTGTCGACCGGCTCCGTCTCGGTGCCGAACGTCTCGACGTAGAGGCCGACGGGCTGCGCCTTGCCGATGGCGTAGGCGACCTGGACCTCGCAGCGGCGGGCGAGCCCGGCGGCGACGACGTTCTTGGCCACCCAGCGCATGGCGTAGGCCGCGGAGCGGTCGACCTTCGACGGGTCCTTGCCCGAGAAGGCGCCACCACCGTGGCGGGCCATGCCGCCGTAGGTGTCGACGATGATCTTGCGTCCGGTCAGGCCGGCGTCGCCCATCGGGCCACCGATCTCGAAGCGACCGGTCGGGTTGATGAGCGAGCGGTACGACGAGGTGTCGAGCTCGGTGCCCTCCTCGGCCAGCTGGACCAGGACCGGCTTGATGACGTGCTGCTCGATGTCGGGCGTGAGCAGGTCGTCGAGCGAGACGTCGGCGGCGTGCTGGGTGGAGAGCACCACGGTGTCGAGCTTGACCGCGCGGTCGCCGTCGTAGGCGATGGTGACCTGGGTCTTGCCGTCGGGGCGCAGGTAGGCGACGTCGCCGCTCTTGCGGACCGCGCTCAGGCGCTCGGAGAGGCGGTGCGCGAGGAAGATCGGCAGCGGCATGAGCTCGGCGGTGTCGTCGCAGGCGTACCCGAACATCAGGCCCTGGTCGCCGGCGCCCTGCTTGTCCAGCGGGTCCACGCCACCGGTGCGGCTCTCGTAAGCCGTGTCGACACCCTGGGCGATGTCGGGGCTCTGCTGGCCGATCGACACCTCGACACCGCAGGACGCGCCGTCGAAGCCCTTGGTGGAGGAGTCGTACCCGATGCCGAGGACCGTCTCGCGGACGATGCTGGGGATCTCGACGTACGCCTCGGTCGTCACCTCGCCGGCCACGTGGACCAGCCCGGTGGTGACCATGGTCTCCACCGCGACGCGGCTGCGCGGGTCCTGGTCGAGCATCGCGTCGAGGATCGAGTCGGAGATCTGGTCACAGATCTTGTCCGGGTGACCCTCCGTGACCGACTCGGACGTGAACAGGCGTGCGGACACTCAGGTCTCCTTCGCGCGACGACGTTTCGGGGCGCGCCGGCCCGGTGGGGCCGACGACCTCGCGAGTGTAACCGCGGCTACAGGATCTCCTGCACGGCGTCCCAGACTGCGGCGGCGACCTCGTCCTTGGAGGCAGGCCCCGCGTCGACGACGTGGCTGCTGCCCTGTCGCAGGATGTGCACGGTGTTGTCGTCGTGGCCGAACGTCTTGTCGGCGCCGACCTCGTTCACGACGAGCAGGTCGCAGCCCTTGCGGACGAGCTTGTCCCGGCCGTGGTCGAGCACGCTTCCGTCCGCGTCGCCGGTCTCCGCGGCGAAGCCGACCACCACCGGGCTGGCGTCGTCGCCGCGCTCCTGCACGAGGCGGGCGAGGATGTCGGGGTTGCGGACCAGCTCGATCGTCGGGGCCGCGTCGGGGTCGGCGGGGTCGTGCGTCTTCTTGATCTTGGCGTCGGCGTAGCGGGCCGGACGGAAGTCGGCCACGGCCGCGGCCATCACGACGACGTCGGCCTCGCGCGAGGCGTCGAGCACGGCGTCCTGCAGCTCCAGGGCCGTCTGCACCGGCACGACGGTGACGCCGTCGGGTGCCGGCAGGGAGGTGTTGGCGGCGACGAGGACGACCTCGGCACCGCGCCGGGCCGCCACCCGAGCGAGGGCGTAGCCCTGCTTGCCCGAGCTGCGGTTGCCCAGGAACCGCACGGGGTCCAGCGGCTCTCTGGTGCCGCCGGCGCTCACGACGACCCGCCGGCCCTCGAGGCCGTGCTCGTCGGCCGGCGTGGCCGCCGAGCGGCTGGTGTGGGCCGCGTCGACCCTCGTGGGCGAGGCGACGCCGGGGTGGCCGTGCTCGAGGATCCGCGCGCACACGGCATACAGGTCCTCGGGCTCGGGCAGCCGGCCGGGACCGGTGTCCGCGCCGGTGAGCCGGCCGCTGGCCGGCGGCACGACGTGCACGCCGCGCTCGGTGAGGGTCTCGACGTTGGCCTGCGTGGCCGGGTGCTCCCACATCTCGGTGTGCATGGCCGGGGCCATGACGACCGGGCAGCGCGCGGTGAGCAGCACGTTGGTGAGCAGGTCACCGGCCAGGCCGTGGGCGGCCTTGGCCAGCAGGTCCGCCGTCGCGGGGGCGACGACGACGAGGTCCGCCTGCTTGCCCAGGCGCACGTGTGGGACCTCGTGGACGCCGGACCACACGTCGGTGTGGACCGGCTTGCCCGACAGCGCCTCCCAGGTGGGGGCGCCGACGAACTGCAGGGCCGACGCGGTCGGGACCACGGTCACGTCGTGACCGGACTCGGTCAGCAGGCGCAGCAGCGAGCAGGCCTTGTAGGCCGCGATGCCACCGCTGACACCGAGGACGATCCGCGCCATCGAGGACTCCCTGCGTCGGGGGGTGGGGTCTGGCTCAGGCCTCGATCGGCTCGGAGGTGACCAGGCCCTCGTTGATCTCGCGCAGCGCGATGGACATGGGCTTCTCGTGCACCTGGCTGTCCACGAGCGGGCCGACGTACTCGAGCAGCCCCTCCTGGAGCTGGCTGTAGTACGCGTTGATCTGGCGGGCGCGCTTGGCCGAGTAGATGACCAGGGCGTACTTGGAGTCGGCCTTGGTGAGGAGGTCGTCGATCGGCGGGTTGGTGATGCCGATGGGGTTGGCGACGGTTCCGGACACGGGGGTGCTCACATCTCTGTTGTCGGGTGCAGTCGCTGTCGCGAGACAGCTCGGTCAGTGGGTCCGCATCAATGATACGAGTTCTTCGGCAGCCCGACGAACGTCGTCGTTGACGATGGTGACGTCGAACTCCTTCTCGGCGGCCATCTCCACCTTGGCCGTCTCGAGCCGGCGGGCGCGTTCCTCCTCGTCCTCGGTGCCCCGGCCGACGAGCCGGCGCACCAGCTCCTCCCAGCTCGGAGGTGCCAGGAAGACGAAGAGCGCCTCGGGCATGCTCTGGCGCACCTGGCGCGCTCCCTGCAGGTCGATCTCGAGCAGGGCCATGCGGTGCGCGGCCAGCGCGTCCTCGACCGGGCGCCTCGGCGTGCCGTAGGAGTTCCGGCCGTGCACGACGGCGGACTCCAGCAGCTCCCCGTCACGGTCCATCCGGGCGAACTCGTCGGCGTCGACGAAGTGGTAGTGGACGCCGTCCTCCTCCCCCGGGCGGGGGCGGCGGGTGGTGGCGGAGACGCTCAGCCAGACGTCGGGGAAGTGGTCGCGGACGTATGCCGAGACGGTGCCCTTGCCGACCGCGGTGGGGCCGGCGAGGACGACGAGGCGGTGTGCCCGGTCGGTGTCCCCTGGAGCGGACCCGCTCACGCCTCGTCGAAGCGGGTGAGCAGCGCGGAGATCTGGTTCGCGCCGAGGCCACGGACGCGGCGGCTCTCGGAGATGCCGACCTCCTCCATGATCTGGCGGGCGCGGACGCGGCCGACGCCGGGCATGGACTCCAGGAGGGCGGAGACCTTCATCTTGCCCACGACCTCGTTCTCCTTGCCGTCGGCGATGACCTCCTTCAGCGACCCCTGGGCGTACTTGAGGCGGTTCTTCACCGCTGCGCGCTCCCGGCGGGCGACGGCGGCCTTCTCCAGGGCGGCAGCTCGCTGCTCCGGCGTCAACGGGGGAAGGGCCACGGCTGCGTCTCCTTGTGCGGACGTGCTGGTGCACGCGGGTCGGTTGGGGTGGGGTGGGGTGGGTCTGACTCTAGCAACCGACGGGGAAGTCTTCTCCCCGGCGCCTGCCCGGCTCCCGGCGGCCGCGCCGTCAGCGCAGCAGGCCCGCCATGGCCTGGCTGGTCGAGCGGGCGCGGTCACGCAGCGCGGACACGTCCGGGCCCGCGGAGAGGACCTCGCGGCTGCTGGCCGGGAGGACGTTCGGGAGGGCGTCGCCGAAGACGCGGCGCAGGTCGTCGCTCGTGCCGCCCTGGGCGCCGACCCCGGGAGCCAGGAGGGGACCGTTGACGGCGGCGAGGTCGAGCTGGAGCTCCTGGACGGCGGTGCCGACGGTGGCACCCACGACGAGTCCGACGCTGCCGAGCTCGCCCCGCTCCCCCGCCGCGGCGTTCTCGGCGGCGGCGCTGCGCACGATGCTCTCCGCCACGCTCGTGTCGCGCAGGCGGGCGTGCTGGACGCTCCGGCCCTCGGGGTTGGAGGTCAGCGCGAGGACGAAGACCCCGCGGCCGGTCTGCGCGGCCAGGTCGAGGGCGGGCCGCAGCGACTCGAAGCCGAGGTAGGGGCTCAGGGTCACGGCGTCGCCGGGCGCCACGGCGTCCTTGCCGAGGAACGCCTCCGCGTACGCTGCCATGGTGCTGCCGATGTCGCCACGCTTGGCGTCGACGAGCACGAGGGTGCCGGCCTCCTGGAGCGCCCGGGTGGCGCGCTCGAGGACGGCCACGCCGGCGGAGCCGAAGACCTCGAAGAAGGCGGACTGCGGCTTGACGATGCCCACGTGCCCCGCGAACGCCTCGACGCAGGTCTCGGTGAACCGGGTCAGGCCCTCGAGGTCGTAGCTGAGGCCCCACGACTCGACGAGGGTGCGGTGCGGGTCGATCCCCGCGCACAACGGCCCGTGGGCCGCCGTGGCGGCCCGCAGCCGCCGGCCGAAGGTGGTCTCGCTGGTACCGCTCATGTCACGCCATCCTCTCGTGGGCGATCCCGACGACGTCCGACAGCCGGGAGAACCCCTTCTCGTGCAGCAGGTCGTGCAGCTCGCGGCCGACGCGGACCGGGGCACTGGGGTCGTTGAACGCGGCGGTGCCGACCTGGACGGCCGACGCGCCTGCCGCGACGAGCTCGAGCGCGTCCCGCCCGGTGCGCACTCCCCCGACGCCGATGATGGGCACCTCGGGCAGCCGCCCGTCCCGCATCGCGGCGCGGGTCTGCCAGACTGCGCGCACCGCGACGGGGCGCACCGCGGGGCCGGACAGGCCGCCGGTCACGCCGGCGACCTGGGGGCGCAGCAGGTCGGTGTCGATGACCATGCCGAGCAGGGTGTTGATCATGGTGAGGCCGTCGGCGCCGGCCCCGACCGCCGCCTGCGCCACCGTCACGATGTCGGTGACGTCGGGCGTGAGCTTGGCGAAGATCGGCACCTCGGGCGGCAGCTGCGGGCGCACCTGCGAGACCACCTCGGCCGAGGCGGCCGGGTCGCAGGCGAAGACCAGCCCGCGGTTGGCGACGTTCGGGCAGGAGATGTTGACCTCGACGCCGACGACGGCGGCGAACGCCTCGCTGGCGGCGAGCCGGGCCGCGACGTCCGCGAACTCGGCGCTCGTGCCGCCGGCGATCGAGACCAGCACCCGGGCGCCGTTCTCGTGCAGCCACGCGAGGTCCTGCTCGACGAAGGCGGTGATGCCGGGGCCCTGCAGGCCGATCGAGTTGAGCATCCCGGACGGCGTCTCGGCCATCCGCGGGGTGCCCCGACCGGACCGGGGGTCGGCCATGACGGACTTCGTGACGAAGGCGCCGAGCTCGCGCAGGTCGAAGAAGCGGGCGAGCTCCTTGCCGTTCGCCGCGCAACCGGAGGCCGTCATCATCGGGCTGGGCAGCCGCATGCCGGCGAGGTCCACCGACATGTCGACCGCGGTGGCCGGGGTGGCCGACGTGCTCGTGGTGGTCGTGGTGGTCATCAGTGGCCTCCCGTCCGCGGTGCGCCGACGGCGTCGTCGGGCACCCGGCACAGCCCGTTCGAGAACGCGTCCCAGCGCACGCGGTCGCCGCGGAACACCGGTCCCTCGACGCACGAGCGCACCATCCGGGTCAGCCCGTCGTCGCCGACGACCGGCATGACGCAGGTCATGCAGACGCCGACGCCGCAGGCCATCGACTCCTCCACCGCGACGTGGGCCGTGGCGCCCTCGGCAGCCGCCACGTCGGTGATCGAGCGCAGCATCCCCATGGGGCCGCAGCCGTAGACGTTCCCCCCACCGCCTGCGCGGCGGATCGCCCCGGCCAGCACGTCGGACACCCAGCCGTGGGTCCCCTCGGACCCGTCGTCGGTCGTCACGGTGACCCCGTCGGCGACCTCGCGGGCCTCCTCGACGCCGAACAGCTTCGACGCCGTCGCCGCCCCGAGGACCACCTCGACGTGGCACCCGCGGGCGCGAAGGGACCGGGCCAGCCAGGCGAGGGGGGCGCTGCCGTAGCCACCGCCGACGAGGACGCAGCCCACGGGCTCCTCGGGCACCGGGAACTCGCGCCCGAGCGGGCCGATCACGTCGACCGCGTCGCCGGCGCGCAGGCCCGCGAGCCACTCCGTACCGGCGCCGACGGGCGAGATGACGACGTCGACGGTGTCGGTCGCCGGGTCGGCGCGGTGGATGGAGAAGCATCGGCGGAGCAGGTTCGCGCTCGTCGGGCCGCCGACCGCCAGGGCGACGAAGTGGCCGGGCCGAGCGTGCTCGGCCAGCCCGGGCACCTCGAAGGTGAGGTGGTGGTAGGCGCCGACCACGTCGTTGGAGAGCAGCCGCCCGGTGCGCTGCACGACGCGCGCGCCACCGACGCCCGTGTCCTGGGCGACGTCGCTCACCGGCGCGCCTCCACGGCATACAGGTCGAGGTCGCGCGCGTGCTCCTGCAGCGGCTTGACGCGGTACTCGCCCTGGAGCTGGGCCTCGATGCCCTGCACCGCGGCGGCGAGCTCCTGGACGGTGGTGACGATCGGCTTGTCCATGGACGTCGTCGCGGCGCGGATGGCGTAGCCGTCGGCGCGGGCGTTCGGGCCGCTGGGCGTGTTGACCACCATGGCGATCTCACCGGCGAGGATGAGGTCGACGATCGACTGCTCGGCCTCGTCGCGCTCGCTCACCTTGTGCACCACCTCGGACGCGATCCCGTTGCGGCGCAACACGTCCGCGGTGCCCGTCGTCGCCACGACCGTGAAGCCGAGGTCGGCCAGGCGCTTGACCGGGAAGATCATCGCGCGCTTGTCGCGGTTGGCGACGGAGACGAAGACCTTGCCCGAGCGCGGCAGCCCCGACCCGGCGGCGAGCATGCCCTTGGCGAACGCGGTGCCGAAGTCGTCGTCGATGCCCATGACCTCGCCGGTGGAGCGCATCTCCGGGCCGAGCAGGCTGTCGACGACCTGGCCGTCGCGGGTGCGGAACCGCTTGAACGGCAGCACCGCCTCCTTGACCGCGACGGGTGCGTGGCTCGGCATCGAGCCGCCGTCGCCGTGGGCGGGCAGCAGGCCCTCCTCGCGCAGCTCCTTGATCGTCGCGCCGAGCATGACCCTGGCCGCCGCCTTGGCCACCGGCACACCGGTCGCCTTGGCCACGAACGGGACGGTCCGCGACGCGCGCGGGTTTGCCTCGAGGACGTAGAGCACGTCCTGCGCGAGGGCGAACTGCACGTTCATGAGGCCGCGCACGCCGATGCCCTCGGCGAGCCGCAGCGTCGCCTCACGCACCCGCTCGAGCTCGGCCACCCCGAGCGTCACCGGCGGGAGGGTGCACGCCGAGTCGCCCGAGTGGATGCCGGCCTCCTCGATGTGCTCCATGATCCCGCCGAGGTACATCTCGGTGCCGTCGTAGAGCGCGTCGACGTCGATCTCGATCGCGTCGTCGAGGAACCGGTCGACGAGCACCGGGTGCTCCGGGCTCGCCACGGTCGCGCGGGTGACGTACGCGGACAGCGTGTCGTCGTCGTAGACGATCTCCATGCCGCGGCCACCGAGGACGTACGAGGGCCGCACCAGGACCGGGTACCCGATCTCCTGGGCCACCGCGACAGCCTCGGTCGCGCTGTATGCCGTGCCGTGCCGCGGGGCGGGCAGGTTCGCCTCGGCGAGGACGCGGCCGAACGCACCGCGGTCCTCGGCGAGGTCGATCGCCTCGGGGCTCGTGCCGACGATCGGCACGCCGGCGTCCTTGAGCGCCTTGGCCAGGCCGAGCGGGGTCTGGCCGCCGAGCTGGACGATGACGCCGGCGACGGGCCCGGCCTGCTGCTCGGCGTGCACGACCTCGAGCACGTCCTCGAGGGTCAGCGGCTCGAAGTACAGCCGGCTGCTCGTGTCGTAGTCGGTCGAGACGGTCTCGGGGTTGCAGTTGACCATCACGGTGTCGTAGCCGGCCTCGCGCAGGGCGAAGCTGGCGTGCACGCAGGAGTAGTCGAACTCGACGCCCTGGCCGATCCGGTTCGGGCCGCTGCCGAGGATGATGACGGCCGGCTTCTCGCGGGGCTCGACCTCGGTCTCCTCGTCGTAGGACGAGTAGTGGTACGGCGTCTGGGCCGCGAACTCGGCCGCGCACGTGTCGACGGTCTTGTAGACCGGGCGCACCCCGAGGGCCTGGCGCACGCCGCGCACGACCGCCTCCGGCATACCGCGCAGCGACGCGAGCTGGGCGTCGCTGAAGCCGTGCCGCTTGGCGAGCCGCAGCAGCTTCGGCGTCAGCTCCGGGGCGCCGGCGATGCGGTCGGCGAGGGCGTTGACGAGGGCGATCTGGTCGAGGAACCACGGGTCGATCCCGGTCTCGTCGTGCACCTCCTCGACCGACAGGCCGCCGCGCATCGCCTGCTGCACGGTGACCAGGCGCCCGTCGGTGGGCGTCTTCGCGGTGTGCAGCAGGGTGCGGGCCTGCTCCTCGCTGGGCGTCGGGCCGTCCCAGTGGAACGCGCTGTCCCTGCGCTCGATCGACCGCAGCGCCTTCTGCAGCGCCTCGGTGAAGTTGCGGCCGATGGCCATCGCCTCGCCGACCGACTTCATCGTCGTGGTGAGGGTCGGGTCGGCGGCGGGGAACTTCTCGAACGCGAACCGCGGCACCTTCACCACGACGTAGTCGAGCGTCGGCTCGAAGCTCGCTGGCGTCTCGCGCGTGATGTCGTTCGGGACCTCGTCGAGGGTGTAGCCGATCGCCATCTTCGCGGCGATCTTGGCGATCGGGAAGCCGGTCGCCTTCGACGCCAGGGCCGAGGAGCGCGAGACGCGCGGGTTCATCTCGATGACGATGATGCGGCCGTCGTCGGGGTTGACGGCGAACTGGATGTTGCAGCCGCCGGTGTCGACGCCGACCTCGCGGATGATCGCGATGCCGAGGTCGCGCAGGCGCTGGTACTCGCGGTCGGTGAGGGTGAGCGCGGGCGCGACGGTGATCGAGTCACCGGTGTGGACACCCATCGGGTCGAGGTTCTCGATCGAGCAGACGACCACGACGTTGTCGGCGTGGTCGCGCATGACCTCGAGCTCGTACTCCTTCCAGCCGAGGATCGACTCCTCGAGGAGCACCTCGGTGACCGGGCTGTACTGCAGGCCGGCACCGCCGATGCGGCGCAGGTCGGCCTCGTCGTAGGCGAAGCCGGAGCCCAGGCCCCCCATGGTGAACGACGGGCGCACGACGACGGGGTACCCGAGCTCGTCGGCCGCCGCCAGCAGCTCGTCCATGCTGTGGCAGATCATCGAGCGCGCGGACTCCCCGCCGCAGCGCTCGACGACGCCCTTGAACTTCTCGCGGTCCTCGCCGAGCTGGATCGCCTCGACGTTCGCGCCGATCAGCGGGCAGTTGTACTTCTCGAGCACGCCCGCCTCGTGCAGCGCGATCGCGCAGTTGAGGGCGGTCTGGCCACCGAGGGTAGCGAGCACCGCGTCCGGCCGCTCGCGGGCGATGATCGACTCGACGACCTCGGGGGTGATCGGCTCGACGTAGGTGGCGTCGGCGAACTCCGGGTCGGTCATGATCGTCGCCGGGTTGGAGTTCACCAGGACGACCCGGATGCCCTCCTCGCGCAGCACCCGGCACGCCTGCGTGCCCGAGTAGTCGAACTCGCACGCCTGCCCGATGACGATCGGCCCGGAGCCGATCACCAGGACGCTCTTGATGTCGTCGCGCTTCGCCATCAGTTGCTCACCCCTCGAAGTTCTCCGCTCGTTCCTCGCTCCGATACTTCGCGGGGACCCCGAGCCTCCGACGAACGCATTGACTGTCCTTCCATGAGCTCGATGAAGCGGTCGAACAGATAGGCCGCGTCGTGCGGGCCCGCCGCCGCCTCGGGGTGGTACTGCACCGAGTACGCCGGCAGGTCGAGGCACTCCAGGCCCTCGACCACGTCGTCGTTGAGGCACACGTGCGAGACCCGCACCCGGCCGTATGCCGTGCCGTCCGCGGCGTCGCTGGGCGCCTGCACCCCCTCCGGGTCCAGCGGCGCGTCGACCGCGAACCCGTGGTTGTGCGCGGTCACCTCGACCTTGCAGGTCGACCGGTCCATGACCGGCTGGTTGATCCCGCGGTGGCCGTACTTGAGCTTGTAGGTGCCGAAGCCGAGCGCCCGGCCGAGCAGCTGGTTGCCGAAGCAGATCCCGA
Source organism: Pedococcus sp. NPDC057267 (assembly GCF_042668795.1). NCBI lineage: Bacteria > Bacillati > Actinomycetota > Actinomycetes > Micrococcales > Intrasporangiaceae > Pedococcus > Pedococcus sp. NPDC057267. The sequence goes on from NZ_JBHUYG010000001.1 coordinate 120,981, forward strand.
AGAAGGGGATGCGGGCGTCGAGCACCTGCCGCAGGACCGCGACCTCCGCGTCGGCCGTGGCCGGGTCGCCGGGGCCGTTGGAGAAGAACACGCCGTCGGGGCCGTGCTCGCCGCCCACCCGGCGCACCTGCTCGAAGGTCGCCGTGGCCGGCAGCACGTGCACCTCGATGCCGTGCTGGGCCATCAGGGCGGGCGTCATCGACTTGATACCGAGGTCGACGGCGGCGACGGTGAACCGCTTCTCCCCCACCGCAGGCACGACGTAGGGCTCGCGCGTGGTGACCTCGGCCGCGAGCGCCGCACCCTGCATGAGCGGGGCGGAGACGACCTCGGCCACGAGGGACTCGACCGGCTCGGAGGCCCGGGTCCCCGAGAAGATCCCGACCCGCATCGCACCGCGCTCACGCAGGTGCCGGGTCAGCGCCCGGGTGTCGATCCCGCTGATGCCGACGACTCCCTGCGCCGCGAGGTCGTCCTCGAGCGACTGCTGCGAGCGCCAGTTCGAGGGTCGCAGGGCGGGGTCGCGCACGACGTACCCGGCCACCCAGATGCGCCGGGACTCGGGGTCCTCGTCGTTGACGCCGGTGTTGCCGACGTGCGGTGCCGTCATGACGACGACCTGGCGGTGGTAGCTCGGGTCGGTGAGCGTCTCCTGGTAACCGGTCATCCCGGTCGAGAAGACCGCCTCGCCGACCGTGCTGCCGGTGGCTCCGTAGGCCTCGCCACGGAAGACCCGGCCGTCCTCCAGCACCAGCACGGCGTCGTCGCGGTCGAGGTCCAGCTGTGCGGCCACACTCATCGGGTGGTCCCTCCTTCGGGTGCCGTGGGCTCGTGCCCCTGCTCGGTTGTCGTGTCGGTGTCGGTGACCGCGCCGGTCTCGGTGACCGCGCCGGTCTCGGTGACCGGGTCGGTCTGCGTCCTCGGTGCCGAGTCGGTGGCCTGCGCCCCGTCGCTGCTGTGCCACCACAACGCGGACTCGACCCGGTCGACGTCGGCGCGGTAGCGCGGGTGGAAGCCGGTCTCGTAGACGGCGCCGTCGTCGGCCCGCCACTGCAGGACGAGCAGGCGGTTGGCGCCGAGGAACTTCCCGGCCATGCCGCGGTCGCGGCGCACGCTCACCAGCCGGCTGCCCGGGACGACCACGGTCGACTCCCCCTGGCGGTCGATCCTGACCAGCTGGTCGGGGTTGCCGCGGTTGACCGTGAGCGTCGCGCGGGACCGGTTCCCCAGGCCCTCGACCGCGACGCGTTCGAGCCGGCTCGCCGCGGTCGTCGTGCTGATGTACGTGCCCTCCACGGCCAGGCTGTGCCCGCGCTGGTCGTCCAGGGCCGGGGCGGCCGGCGCCGCGTCCTCGGTGCTGTGGCGCTCGACGGCGATGGCGGCCGAGGCGTTGCGGCGGCGCTTGCGCAGCCACGCGGCATACAGCAGGGCGTAGACCAGGCCGAGGGCCACGAGCATGACCCCCACCGCCTGAAGTCGCGTCACGCGAGGGCTCCCTTCTGGGCGGTGACCCGGCCGCGCAGGACGGTGGCGTGGACCGCACCCCGGAAGGTGCGCCCGTGCCACGGGTTGTTGCGCGACAGGGACAGCGAGGCGCTCCGGTCGACGGTGACCTCAGCGGTCGGGTCGACGAGCGTGAGGTTCGCGGGCGACCCGGGTTCGAGCGGCCGGCCGTGCCCGTCGAGGCCGGCGATGCGCGCCGGGTTGCCCGACATGACGCGGGCCACGCCGGCCCAGTCGAGCAGCCCTGACCCGACCATGACGTCGGACACCACGGACAGGGCCGTCTCGAGGCCCAGCATGCCGAACGCCGCGTCGACGAAGGCGTGCTCCTTGTCGTGCCGGGCGTGCGGGGCGTGGTCGGTGGCCACGGCGTCGATGGTGCCGTCGGCGAGCGCCGCGCGCAGGGCGTCGACGTCCTCCTGCGGGCGCAGCGGCGGGTTGACCTTGTAGACGGGGTCGTAGCCGGCGATCAGGTCGGTCGTGAGCAGCAGGTGGTGCGGCGTCACCTCGGCGGTCACGTCGATTCCCTGCGCCTTCGCCCAGCGGACCACCTCGACCGTCCCGGCGGTGGACACGTGGGCGACGTGGACGCGCGAGCCGGTGTGCCGCGCCAGCATGACGTCGCGGGCGACGATGCTCTCCTCGGCGATGCCCGGCCACCCCGGCAGGCCCAGCCGGCCGGACAGCTCGCCCTCGTGGGCGCAGGCCTGGCTGCTCGCGAGGTGCGGGTCCTGCGCGTGCTGCGAGACGACGCCACCGAAGGCCCGGACGTACTCCAGGGCCCGGCGCATCACCCGCGAGTCGGCGACGCAGCGGCCGTCGTCGGAGAAGACGCGCACCGCCGCGCGGGACCGGTGCATGAGGCCGAGCTCGGCGAGCTCCTCACCGGCCAGGCCCTTGGTGACGGCCCCCACCGGCACGACGTCGACCAGCCCCGCGGCGCGGCCCAGGTCGAGGATGCGCTCCGCCGCCTCGGCGGTGTCGGTCACGGGCGTGGTGTTGGCCATGGCGAGGACGGCGGTGTAGCCGCCCACGGCTGCGGCGGCCGAGCCGGATGCGATGGTCTCGGCGTCCTCCCGGCCGGGCTCGCGCAGGTGCGTGTGCAGGTCGACCAGGCCGGGCAGGGCGACCAGCCCGTCGGCGTCGAGCACGTCCGCGCCCTTGGCGGAACGGATCGAGCCGACCTGCGTCACGACGCCGTCCTCGACCAGCAGGTCCTGGGCTCCCTGTCCGAGCAGGTCGGCCCCGGTCACGAGCAGCGGGGGCATCAGGCGTCCTCTCCTTCGCTGCCAGCCAAGAGGTGGTAGAGCACGGACATCCGCACCGCCACCCCCGCGCTGACCTGGTCGAGCACGAGGCTCTGGGCCGCGTCCGCAGCGTCGGCCGCGATCTCCAGGCCGCGGTTCATCGGGCCCGGGTGGCAGATCACGGCGTCGGGGTTGGCCGCGGTGAGCGCGTCGAGCCGGGCCCGGGTCAGGCCGTAGCCGACGGTGTACTCGCGGGCCGTCGGGAAGAAGCCGCCGCTCATCCGCTCGCGCTGCACCCGCAGCATCATCACCGCGTCCGCGGTCGGCAGCACGGCGTCGAGGTCGTGGCCGATCGCGAAGCCGTCCCGTTCCGACCAGGCGCGGATGCCGCTCGGCATGAGCGTCGGAGGGGCGACGAGGGTGACCTTCGCGCCCAGCGTGCGCAGGGTGATGAGGTTCGAGCGCACGACCCGCGAGTGGGTGAGGTCGCCGACGATCGCGACGTGCCGCCCCTCGAGGCTGCCGAGCCGGTGCTCCATCGTGTACGCGTCGAGCAGGGCCTGCGTCGGGTGCTCGTGGGTGCCGTCCCCGGCGTTGACGACGTGGGCGTCGACCCACTGGCTGACCTGGTGTGCCGCGCCGCTGGCGGAGTGCCGCATGACCAGGGCGTCGACGCCCATGGCGGCCACGGTCATCACCGTGTCGCGCAGCGACTCCCCCTTCGAGGTCGAGGAACCTTTGCCGCTGATGTTGATGACGTCGGCGGAGAGCCACTTGCCGGCGATCTCGAAGCTGCTGCGCGTGCGGGTGGAGTCCTCGAAGAAGAGGTTCACCACGGTGCGCCCGCGCAGGGTGGGGAGCTTCTTGACCTCGCGCTTCTGCACGGCATGCATCTCGGCGGCGGTGTCGAGCAGCTCGCGGACCTGCTCGCGGCTCAGGTCGGCCGAGGACAGCAGGTGCCGGCGCGGGCGGGCCGTGGTGGCACCGCCCGTCGTGGTGCGACCTGCGGTCAGGGCGGTGGTGGTCATCGGGGCTCCCCTCCGGCGATGGTGACCTGGTCCTCGACGCCGTCGGGCTCGGCGAGCCGGACCCGGACCTTCTCGCTGCTCGAGGTGGGCAGGTTCTTGCCGACGTGGTCGGCGCGGATCGGCAGCTCACGGTGGCCGCGGTCGACGAGGACGGCGAGCCGGACGACACGTGGGCGGCCGAGGTCCGAGAGGGCGTCGAGCGCGGCCCGCACGGTGCGACCCGAGTAGAGGACGTCGTCGACCAGCACGACGACCTTGTCGTCGATGCCGGTGGCCGGGATGTCGGTGTGCATCGGGCTGCGGGTCGGCTGCCGGCGCAGGTCGTCACGGTGCATCGTGACGTCGAGCGCGCCGACGGCGACCGGGACGCCCTCGACCTCCTCGATGAGGGCGGCGAGCCGGTGCGCCAGCACCACGCCACGGGTGGGGATGCCGAGCACGACGAGGTCGGCGGCCCCCTTGTTGCGCTCGAGGATCTCGTGGGCGACGCGGCGCAGCACCCGGGAGATGTCGGCGGCGCTCATGACCGAGCGCTCGTCCGCGGCGGGGCCTGGCGAGCCCGGCGCGGGAGCAGTGGCGGAGCCGGCGGGAGCGGAGGGCTCGACCGCGGCGGGTACAGCTGAGTCTGGACGCATGACGGCGTCTGGACCTCCTTCCCTGCCTCACGGGACAGGTCGTTAAAGGATGTCGTTCGGGAGCAACTGTAACGGGTCGGCTCGTGGAGGTGCGACGCGGCCCACCAGCAGGTAGGACCGAGGGGGGCCCGACCGGGACCACGAGTCGACACCGACAGGAGAGACGATGACGAGCACCCCGACCGTCGCCGTGCTGGGCACGGGCATCATGGGGGCAGGGATGGCCCGCAGCCTGCGCCGCGCCGACCTGCCCGTCCGCGTGTGGAACCGCAGCCGGGACAAGGCCGATCCGCTCGCGGACGCCGGTGCCACCGTCTGCGGCACCGCCGCCGAGGCCGTCGACGGCGCCGACGTCGTGGTCACGATGCTCTACGACGGCGAGGCCGCCCGGTCGACGGTCGAGCAGTGCGCCGACGCGTTCGGGCCGGGGACGGTCTGGCTGCAAGCGTCGACCGTCGGCGTCGCGGGCACCGAGGCGCTGGCGTCCCTCGCTGCCGAGCGGGGCATCGCGTTCCTCGACGCCCCGGTGCTGGGGACGAAGGACCCGGCCGAGAAGGGCGCGCTGGTCGTCCTGGTCTCCGGGGACCGGTCGCTCGCCGGGCGCGTCGAGCCGGTGCTCGATGCCGTCGGCTCACGGACCATGTGGGTCGGGGACGACCCCGGCGCGGCGAGCCGGCTGAAGCTGGCGGTCAACTCGTGGGTGGCGACGATCAACGCCGGCGTCGGCCAGGCCCTGGCCCTCGCCGAGGGGCTGGGCGTCGAGCCCCGGCTGTTCCTCGAGGCGATCGGCGGCGGCCCCACGGACACGCCCTACGCCCAGCTCAAGGGGGGCCTCGTCCTCGGGCGCGCCTACTCCCCCGCGTTCGCCGTCGACAACGTCTCCAAGGACGTCGGCCTGATGATCGAGGCGGCGTCCGGAGCGGGAGTGGACACGCGCGTGCTCGAGGCGCTGGCCGCGGCATACGCCACGGCCTCCGAGCAGGGGCATGGCGGGGACGACATGGCGGCGGTCGCCGAGGTCTTCCGCGTGCACCGGGGGTGAAGCCGACCGGTGGCGCGTAGTCCTTCGGCATGATGACGCGCCACCGGCGCACGAGGACCGTGTGACGTGGACTGCCCGCGGTGAAGGGTCACGAGCGATCCACCAGGGGGTCGCACCCCGCGGCCCCGATCACCCCCAGGAGCACCACCATGCACAGGAACGGACTGCTGCGACGCCTGGCCCTGGCCGTCGCCGGAACCACTGCCCTCGCCATCCCCGTCGCCCTCGCCCCGGCGGCCTCGGCCCAGACCACCCCGGTCACGTGGAACGTCCGGGTGGGCGCCGAGTCGCCGGACATGGCCGTGAGCGCGATGGCCTTCCTGCCCAAGGAGGTCTGGGTCGACGCGGGTGACACGGTCCACTGGACCTCAGGCAGCGCCGAGCCGCACACGGTGACCTTCCTCGCGCCGGGGACCTTGTTGCCCCCGCTGAACCCGTTCGACCCCACGCAGGTCAACAGGCAGGGCGGCGCGACCGAGGACGGCACGGCCTACACGAACTCGGGCATCATGGCGACGCAGCCGATCTTCACGTTCACCGACCCGGCCACCAGCTACGACCTGGCGTTCCCGAAGACCGGGGACTACACGTACTACTGCCTCGTGCACGGCACGATGATGTCGGGCACGGTCCACGTGCGGGCGGCGGGCACGCCCTACCCGTACACGCAGCAGGACTACGACCGGGTCGGGAACATGCAGGCCCAGGCCGACCTCGCGGCCGGGCGGGACGCCTGGCGGATGTCGAAGCAGGCCCACGCGACCACCGGCAACTCGGTCGAGGTCGGCATCGACGGTGACGGGTTCTCGGTGATGCGGTTCGTGCGCGACCACGTCGTCGTCCACGTCGGTGACACGGTTTCCTTCACGACGACGGGCGGAGCGCCGCACACCGTCACCTTCGGGCAGGAGCCGCCCATCCCGGCACTCTTCGGGCCCTCGGGCGACCCTACGCACTTCTCCGGCGGCAACCTGAACAGCGGCTTCCTCGCACCGGGCGTCCCGTTCTCCGTGACCTTCACGGCGACCGGCACCTTCCACTACATCTGCGCCATCCACGACGGGATGGGCATGGTCGGGGACGTCCTGGTCGAGCCCTGACCGGTCCGGCGGACGACCAGCTCGCGAGGTGGGCCGGCGTGTGGCGCACGACGCGCCGCAGCCACCTGTGAGCTGGTCGTCCGGGCGCCTGCGACCACGGCCCCCGTGGTCGGGCTCGTCGCGGCCCGACCCGGTGCGCCGGGAGGCTCAGGCGAGGGTCGGCTTGACCTCGGCCAGCCGGCCGAGCAGGCCGTTGACGAACTTGGGGCTGTCGTCCGTCGACAGGCTGGTCGCGAGCTCGACGGCCTCGGAGATCGCCACACCCTCGGGCACGTCGTCGCCGTAGAGCACCTCGAACGCACCGAGCCGCAGGATCGCGCGGTCGACGCTGGGCATGCGCTCGAGCGACCAGCCCTGCGAGTACGTCGTCAGCAGCTCGTTGATGTCGGTCCAGTGCGCGACGACGCCCTCGACGAGGTCGGCGGTGTACTGGTTGAGCGGCGCCTCGGTGACCGGCTTAGCGAGCCGCTCGGCGAGCAGGTCGCGGGCGTTGAGCCCGCGCTGCTCGGCCTCGAAGAGGATGTCGACGGCGCGCTTGCGCGCCTTGGAGCGAGCAGCCACCTCAGCTCACGCGGCCGAGGTACGAGCCGTCGCGGGTGTCGACCTTGACCTTGGTGCCCTGCTCGAGGAACAGCGGGACGTTGATCGTCGCGCCGGTCTCGAGGGTCGCCGGCTTGGTGCCGCCGGTCGAGCGGTCGCCCTGCAGGCCCGGCTCGGTGTAGGTGATCTCGAGGACGACCGACGCGGGCAGCTCGACGTAGAGCACGGTGCCGTCGTGGGTCGCGACCTGGGCGACCTGGTTCTCGAGCAGGTAGTTCGCGGCGTCGCCGACGGTGGCCTCGGGGATGTGGATCTGGTCGTAGGTGTCGCCGTCCATGAAGACGAAGTCGCTGCCGTCCTTGTACAGGTACTGCATGTCGCGACGGTCGACGTTCGCGGTCTCGACCTTGACGCCCGCGTTGAAGGTCTTGTCGACGACCTTGCCGGACAGCACGTTCTTGAGCTTGGTGCGCACGAACGCCGGGCCCTTGCCGGGCTTGACGTGCTGGAACTCCACGACGGACCAGAGCTGGCCCTCGATGTTGAGCACCATGCCGTTCTTGAGGTCGTTGGTCGATGCCACGGGGAAGTCGCTTTCTCGTCGGTGGGCGCGGGCCGGTGGGCGCCGCCGCCGGCCTCGGTATGCCGCGTGGCTCGGCGCGCGCGGCAGTCCCGGAAGTTCGGGGTGGGGATCGGCGGACAGTCTAGCCGCCGGGCCCGTCCTGCCCCGAATCGCCGTGCTGCCTAGGGTGGGGTCCGTGACCAGCAGCGACGACGTCCGGACCACCGAGAACCCGATGACCTACCGCCCCCTCGGCGACAGCGGGCTCGTGGTGAGCAGCCTCGGCCTGGGCTGCAACGCGTTCGGCCGGCGGGTCGACCAGGACGGTGTCGCGGCGCTGCTCAAGGCGTCCCGGGACGTCGGTCTCACGCTGCTCGACACCGCCGACATCTACGGCGGTCGGCCCGGGCAGAGCGAGTCGATGCTCGGTGAGGCGCTGCAGGGCCAGCGCGACGAGTTCGTGCTGGCGACCAAGTTCGGGATGGACATGCAGGGCGCCAACGGCGAGGACTTCGGCGTGCGAGGGTCGCGGCGTTACGTCCGCCGCGCCGTGGAGGCCAGCCTGCGCCGGCTGAAGACCGACCACATCGACCTCTACCAGCTGCACCGGCCGGACCCGGTGACGCCGCTGGAGGAGACGCTCGAGGCGCTGACCGACCTCGTCCGCGCGGGCAAGGTGCTCTACATCGGGTGCTCGAACTTCGACGGCTGGCAGGTGGCGGACGCCGCGTGGACGTCGCAGACCGCCGGGCTGGCGTCGTTCGTCTCGGTGCAGAACGAGTACAACCTGCTCGACCGCGAGATCGAGGCCGAGGTCGTGCCGGCGTGCGAACGGTTCGGCCTCGGCATCCTGCCGTTCTTCCCCCTCGCGCACGGGCTGCTCACCGGCAAGTACCGCCGGGGCGAGGACGCACCGCACGGGTCGCGGGCAGCCCTGGAGTCGGACCGCGCGGGTTGGCTGGCCGACGCCGACTGGGACCGGATCGAGGGGCTCGAGCGCTTCGCGGCCGAGCGCGACCTGGAGCTGTTGGACGTCGCCATGGGCGGGCTCGCCGCGCAGCCGGCCGTGGCGTCGGTCATCGCCGGGGCGACCCGCCCCGAGCAGGTGGTGCGCAACGCGCGGGCCATCGCGTGGGAGCCGACTGCAGCCGACCTCGCCGAGCTCGACCAGCTCTGACGGCCGGGCCGACCGGCTGGGGAGGCCGGCGCACCTAGGTCCAGGAGCCCCCGTTGCCCCAGCCCGCACCCGGGTGGACGTGCACCTCGTCGTCCTGCCAGGCCTCGTCGCGTCGGCCACGGAGGCGCTTGACCACCCCGTAGCCGATGAGCGCGGCGAAGGCCGCGGCCCCGAGCCCGAACACGGCATACAGGAACACACCCACTGGCCACCCCTGGAGACGATCCGTCCGTTGCCACGGTAGCGCTCCACGGGCGTCGCGGGGGCGCAGGTGGCGGCCGAGGCCTGCACGGTCCGCACGAGTGGGCCCGTTCCATGTTCGGCTGACCGGCGACGCGCGGCGGCCTACCGTGGGGCCATGGTGCTCATCGTCCTCGGGGCAGCCACGGCGCTGCTGTATGCCGGGGTGGGCGCGTGGATGGCGCGGGTGGCCCGGCGCCAACCCGACCGCGTGTTCGACATCGGCAGGTACGGACGCACGCGTCGACGCACCGTGACCGCCGCGCAGTGGATCCGGCGCTACGTCCCCTGGGGTCTCGGGACCGGCATCCTCCTCATGGTCGTCGGCGTCCTCACGGTGGGTTACCAGCAGCGCTGAGCGCCCGCGCCCCGACCGGGAGTCAGTCGCGGGAGATCTCGGCGTAGGCCGCCTGGAGCAGGGCCGGGTCCGGCCCCTCGAGCCGGGTCGGCTTCGCCACGTCGGTGAGCACGACGAACCGCAGCAGCGACCCCCGCGACTTCTTGTCCCGCTTCATGGCGTCGAGCAGCTGCGGCCACCGGTCCCCGCGGTAGGTCGTCGGCAGTCCGAGCGAGGACAGGATCGCGCGGTGCCGGTCGACGACCGCGTCGTCGAGGCGGCCGGCCAGCCGGGCGAGCTCGGCGACGTAGACCATGCCGATCGACACGGCGGCCCCGTGCCGGAAGGCGTACCGCTCGACCTGCTCGACCGCGTGCCCGAAGGTGTGCCCGTAGTTGAGGATCTCGCGCAGCCCCTGCTCGGTCAGGTCCTGCCCGACGACGTCCGCCTTGACCTGGATCGCCCGCTCGATCAGCTCACGCACGTGCGGGCCGCTGGGCGTCGAGACACCCTCGGGGTCCGCCTCGACGAGGTCGAGGATGACGGGGTCGGCGATGAACCCGCACTTGACGACCTCGGCCAGCCCGGCGACGAAGTCGTGCCGCGGGAGGGTCTCGAGCGTCGCGAGGTCGCACAGGACCCCGGCCGGCGGGTGGAACGCCCCCACGAGGTTCTTGCCCTCCGGCGTGTTGATGCCGGTCTTCCCACCGACGGCGGCGTCGACCATCCCGAGCAGGGTGGTCGGCACGTGCACCACCTTCACCCCGCGCAGCCAGGTCGCCGCCACGAAACCGGCGAGGTCGGTCGTCGCTCCCCCACCGACCGCCACGACGGCGTCCGAGCGGGTGAAGCCCGCCTGGCCGAGGACCCCCCAGAGGAAGGCGGCGACCTGCGCGGTCTTGGCCTCCTCGGCGTCGGGCACCTCCGCGGCATACGCCTCGTAGCCGTGACCGGACAGCGCGTCGCGCACGCCCTCACCCGTGGCGGCGAGCGCCCGCGGGTGCACGACGAGGACCCGCTGGACCGACTCCCCCAGCAGGGTGGGCAGCTCGTCGAGCAGACCGGTGCCGACGAGGACCTCGTACTGCCCCCCGACGCTGATCCGGGTCGTCTCCTGCGTGCTCACCGTTCTCCGTCCTGCGTGTGCGTGTGGTCGTCCACCGCGCTCTCCCCCAGCAGCGCGAGGATCTCCTCGACGATGGCGGCCGGCTTGCGCCCGGCGGTGTCGACGCGGTGGGTCGCGACCCGCTGGTAGACCGGGCGCCGCTCGTTCATCATCTTCGTCCAGGTGGCCCGTGGGTTGACCATGAGCAGCGGGCGGTTGCCGCCGTCGAAGCCGATCCGGCGCGATGCGTCGGCTATGGCGACGTCGAGGAACACCACGACGTGCCCGGCCAGACGCTCCTGCGTCGCGGGGTCCATGGGAGCCCCACCGCCGAGGGAGACGACGCCGTCGCACTCCGCGAGCGCCCGCGCCACCTCCGCGCGCTCGAGCTCGCGGAAGTGGGCCTCACCGTGGTCGACGAAGATGTCCGGGATCGACTGCCCGGCACGATCCTCGATGGCCGCGTCGGTGTCGTGCCACGGCACGTCGAGCGCCCGCGCGAGACGCCTGCCGATGGTGCTCTTGCCGGCCCCGGGCGGCCCGATGACCACTGCCCGCGGGCGCGTGGGTCCGTTCACCACGTGCGCATGGCCTCCGGGATCGACGCGAGGTATGCCGCGTGGTTGCGTGCGGTCTCGGCCACAGAGTCGCCGCCGAACTTCTCGAGGCAGGCCTCGGCCAGGACCAGCGCGACCATCGCCTCGGCCACCACCCCGGCGGCCGGGACGGCGCACACGTCGGACCGCTGGTGGATCGCCTTCGCGGCCTCCGCACCCGTGGTGTCGACGGTGTCGAGGGCCCGCGGGACGGTCGAGATCGGCTTCATCGCCGCGCGCACGCGCAGCACGTCACCGGTGGACATGCCGCCCTCGGTGCCGCCTGCCCGGCCGGTGCGGCGCCGGATCGTCCCGTCGGCGTCGCGCTCCATCTCGTCGTGCGCGGCGGACCCCCGTCGCGCGGCGGTGCGGAACCCGTCACCCACCTCGACGCCCTTGATCGCCTGGATGCCCATGAGGGCCCCGGCGAGGCGCGCGTCGAGGCGACGGTCCCAGTGCACGTGCGAACCCAGGCCCGGCGGCAGGCCGTAGGCGAGGACCTCGACGACCCCGCCGAGGGTGTCGCCGTCCTTCTTGGCGGCCTCGACCTCGGCGACCATGGCGGCGCTGCCGGCCGCGTCCAGGGTGCGCACCGGGTCGGCGTCGACCTCCTCGACCTGGTCCGGGGTCGGCAGGGGGGCGTCGTCCGCGACGGCCGCGGTGCCGATGGCCACCGTGTGCGAGACGAGCCGGATGCCGTACGCCTGCTCGAGGAACCGCGCCGCGACCTCACCGAGGGCGACCCGCGCCGCGGTCTCCCGGGCGGAGGCGCGCTCCAGCACCGGGCGGGCGTCGTCGAAGCCGTACTTCTGCATGCCGACGAGGTCGGCGTGCCCGGGTCGTGGCCGGGTCAGCGGCCGGTTCCGCGCGACCTCCTTCTCGGCGTTGACGTCGTCGGCGGCGGCGTAGGCCTCGTCCGAGACGGGGTCGGCCGCCATGACGGTCTGCCACTTCGGCCACTCGGTGTTGCCCACGCGGATCGCGACCGGCGAGCCCATCGTCACGCCGTGGCGCACGCCGCCGAGGAACTCCACCTCGTCCTGCTCGAACTTCATCCGGGCCCCCCGGCCGAAGCCGAGGCGGCGACGGGCCAGGGCGGCCGCGACGTCCTTCGTGGTCACCTGCACGCCGGCCGGCAGGCCCTCCATCGTCGCGAGCAGGGCGGGGCCGTGGGACTCACCTGCGGTCAACCAGCGGAGCATGAGCCGATCCTCCCACGGTCGCTGACACGCCCGGTCAGGGTGCTCTCCCCGTGGACCGTCGGGGTCCGCGGTCTACGGCTTGACGACCTCGCGGAGGGTCCGCATGGCTCGCGACACGGCCTCGCGGGCGTTGTGGATCCGGGCCGCGCTCGCAGGCGCCGCGTGTGACAGTGCCCGGTCGAGCTCGAGCGCAGCCGCGAACAGGTCCTGCAGGACCTCGGAGTGGACGGTCTCGAGGATGCGTTCGCGCTCCTCGAGGCGGGCGAGGCGCTCGCTGCGCCGGATGTTGCAGACCTGGGCCTGCGGCCCGGGCTGGGCGTAGAGGTCGGTCACGGCCACCTCGACCCAGGACCAGTAGCCGTCGGTGCGCACCCGGAGCTCACCGACCCGCTCCGCCCGGGCCGGGTCGGCGTCCAGCAGCTCCTCGAAGGCCTGCTGGTCCTCGGGATGGATGCGCTCCGTGATGGGTGCGCCGATGACCTCGTCGACCGGCCAGCCGAAGAGATTGGCGACCGCGGGGCTGGCGTAGCTGACGACACGGTGCTCGTCGAGCAGGACCGCGGCATCGCTCGAGCGCTCCATCAGGTGCCGCACGGCCGCTCCGAGGTTGAGGGAGGCGCCGACGATGCCGATCAGCTCCCCGTCGCGGTAGACCCCGCTGTCGGTGACCAGGGCGTGCAGCACCTGGCCGGCGCGGTTTCGCACCGGGAAGCCGCCGGACCATGAACGGCCCTCCCGCACGGCGGTCATGATCTCCTCGGCCGCCTGCCGTGAGAGCTCGGGCACGGTCACCTCCGTGATGGCACGCCCCACGGCTTCTGCGGCGGGCCAGCCGTACAGCTGCTCGGCGGCGCAGTTCCAGGACACCACCGTGCCCCCGGTATCCGTGGCGATCACGGCGTGCCCGAGTGCGTCCAGCAGCTCGTCGGCGGACGGACGCAGGTGACGTGCCTCAGTACCCATGGATTCAGCGTGCACCTCATCCTCCACGTGGTCACGGGGTCGAAAGCCCCGGACTGGACGGCGCCCCTGCCGCCTCGGAAAACCGATCGGAACCGAGCTGCCCCGCTGATCTACTGGAGGCCAGTCGTCTCGAAACTGCCGAGCACAGGGAGTTGGTTGTCGTGGCGGGATACGGCGCGCTTGCCGAGGTCTACGAGTGGCTGATCTCGGATGCGAAGGTGGGCCTGGGTGTGCGGGTCGTGGCGACCGATGCCAGCGCCGCCATGGTTCGTCGCACCGGAGAGCTGGCTCAGGAAGTCGGTGCATCGGTGCAGACGCTCCGGGCCGACTGGGAGGAGCTGCTGGTCCCGGCTGGACATCAGCGAGCGAGTGGTCCGCAGGAACGGCCGCGATGCCGTGGTCGCCTACCGCTGGGAGATCGCGCCGCACTGGGAACAGGAGCACCACGTCGAGATCGCCGTCGCGAGGCTCGAGGCGGATGGATCGGTCGATGTCTGTTCCGAGCTGCTGTCGTCCTGGCCATATCGGCACGGCGACCTCACGTCCGAGCTGCAGGGCGTCGGCCTCACGGTGGAGAGAAGCACCTTCGACCCGACGGCTGACAACTACACGGTGGTGGCCACCAAGGACCAGGCAGCGCCACGGCATACCCCATGGCGCCCTGACTGGGCTGGCGGTGGTCGATCGTAAAATTCCTGGGTCGTTCTGTGGCAGGTTGTCGTATCCGGGTGGGCCCGTTCGTGGTGAGGGTGGAAGGCGGTCGTCGGGACCGCCCCGTAGACGAGGAGTACCGAGATGACGCACTACCTGCTGTCCGTGCACGGCCCCGCTGAGCGCGACGAGTTCGGTGACTACGGCTCGAGGGAAGCGATGGAGGAGGCGTTCGCGGCCACCGGCGTCTTCAACGACAAGCTGAAGGCGGACGGCTACTGGGTGTTCGCCGGAGGGCTCGAGCAGGCGAGCACGGCAACCGTCGTCGACGGCCGGGGCGCGACACCGGTCGTGACCGACGGGCCGTACCTCGAGGCGAAGGAGTACATCGGCGGGTTCTGGGTGATCGACGCCCCGGACCTCGACGTGGCGCTCAGGCTCGCCGCCGAGGGGTCCAAGGCCTGCCGCGGCAAGGTCGAGGTCAGGCCGTTCGAGGGACTGGCCTGAGCCGGGACCCTCGCGACGTGCCGGTCCACGACTGGGACCACGACGTGCCCGGCCGGGAGCGCGCGGCGGACGACGGGACGAAGGCTGTCGAGCGGGTCTTCCGCGCCGAGTACGGCCGCCTGATCGCCTCGCTCGTCCGCCGGTTCGGCGACATCGACCTCGCCGAGGAGGCCGCAGGCGATGCCCTGGTGGCCGCGTTGGAGAGGTGGCCGGACACCGGCGTGCCACCCAACCCCGGCGCGTGGCTCACCAGCACGGCCGGCAACCGCGCGATCGACCGCATCCGGCGTGAGGGCAAGCGCGACGCGAAGCACCAGGCGGCACTGATGACGCACGACGACAGCGCCCACGCGCCCACCGGCCCGGTGGAGGACGACCGGTTGCGGCTCATCTTCACCTGCTGCCACCCGGCCCTGGCGCCCGAGGCACGCATCGCCCTGACCCTGCGGCTCCTCGGTGGCCTGACCGTCGCGGAGGTCGCGCAGGCGTTCCTGGTGCCCGAGACCACGATGGCGCAGCGGATCACGCGGGCGAAGAAGAAGATCTCGGCGGCCAACGTGCCCTACCGCGTGCCCGAGGCCGCAGACCTGGCCGAGCGGCTGGGTCCGGTGCTGACGGTGCTGTTCCTGGTGTTCAACGAGGGCTACCTCGCCAGCGGCGACGGCGACCCGGTGCGTGCGGAACTCACGAGAGAGGCCATCAGGCTGACGCGCGTCCTGCACGGGCTGCTGCCGGACGAGCCGGAGGTGACCGGGCTGCTCGCGATGATGCTGCTCATCGAGGCGCGACGCGCGGCCCGTGTGCGCAACGGGCAACTCGTCCCGCTGCACGAGCAGGACCGCGCTGGCTGGGACCGTACGCTGATCGCGGAGGGGCATGCCCTCGTGCGCGAGTGCCTGGCCATCAACCGGGCCGGCCCCTACCAGCTGCTCGCGGCGATCAACGCCGTCCACACCGACGCCCCCACGGCAGCGGTCACCGACTGGTCACAGGTGGTCGCGCTCTACGACCAGCTGGTGAGGCTCGACCCCTCCCCGGTCGTCGCCCTCAACCGCGCGGTCGCCGTCGCCGAGCTCGACGGCCCCTCGGTCGCCCTGGCGTTGGTGGACCGGCTCCCGCTCCAGCGCTACCACGCGTGGAACGCCGTGCGCGCCGACCTGTTGCGTCGCCTCGGGCGCAGCGCCGAGGCCCGGCAGGCGTACGACGCTGCCCTGGCCGGGACCCAGAACTCGGCCGAGCGTGCCTACCTGGTCAGGAAACGCGGCGAGCTCGTCTGACCCTCAACGTCGCGCCCACTGCTCCCTCGAGATCTCGAACCGGAAGCCACCACGGTCCGCGCCCTCGACGCCCTGCATGTCGTCGGGAGTGGGGATCGACTCGACAACCGACATGCCGACCTTCTCCATGACCCGTTGGGACGCGACGTTCGACGCCATGGTCTCGCCCCAGACGGTGCTGACACCGAGCTCGGAGAATCCCTTGTCGACGAGAGCAGTCGACAGCTCGGTCGCATAGCCCTTCCCCCAGGCATCCCGGCGCAGCCGGTACCCGAGCTCGACGACGTCCAGCGGACCGCTCCGCTCCGGGCGCAGGCAGAACCAACCGATGAACGCGCCGGTTGCCTTTTCGTATGCCGCGAACAGTCCGAACCGGCCGTTCCACCTCTCGTATGCGGCGAGGAGGCTCGGGATGACCTCGTCACGAACGAGGTCGTCCGGGAGCGACGGCTCGCCGCCGGTGAGGAAGCGCATGACCGCAGGGTCACTGTCCAGCTCGATGAGCAGGTGCGCGTCCTCGGCCGTGAACTGGCGGAGCACAAGGCGCTCGCTCTCGAGGTAGTCGCTCATGCCCGAAGCATGAACGGGAGAAGTCACGTCGCCAAACGACTTTCGGTCGCGGCAGGCGCTCATCCTCCCTTGTCGGGTGACGCCTGATCTGAGCCGTGTCCGCCCGGCCGAGCACCCCCCAACCGCAAACCACTGGAACAGCGGACGAGGCTGGAGCTGGCGGCAGCACGAGCGGGCACATACGGCTACTTGTTCCACCGCTGGTATCCATCGCCTGGTGACTCCTGCTGCGGTTCGGCAGGCACAGCGTCATTGTCTGGACCCTTGCTACCCCATTGCACGCACCCCGGCAGCAGCGCGTCCTGTCATTCCGGCAAGTGAGCGCACCAGGAGACCTATCGTTGGGCGCATGACGACCTTCCGCACCGTGCTCCAGGCGACGGGTGGCAACAACGTGGGCATCGTCGTTCCCGAGGAAACGGTGCTCTCCTTCAACCGCGGAAAGCGAGTACCCGTCGTGGTCACCATCGACGGCGGCTACACGTACACGACGACCATCGGCGTGATGGGCGGCCGTTACCTCGTCTCGTTCAACGCTGAGACCCGCAAGCAGACTGGGCGCGGCGCGGGCGACGAGGTCGAGGTGGAGCTGGTGGCCGACCCGGACCGCTGAGGTTGTGTTCCCTCGGCTCGTGACGGTCTGACGACGTCACCACGTCCTCAGCCGCAGCGGCTCGCGGCGTGTTGGGCGTTGCGTCACCCCACGGGGGTGTGGGCGCGAGGATGTGGGGTGAGGGACCAAGAACCTGCGAGCCCGTGGGGCCGGCGTGTTGCCCCGTCGCTCGAGGGTGGCGCCGTTCTGGTGAACGGTGACCGCAGGCTGCTGTCCTACGCCGCTCTTCCCGCCCAGGGACCAAGCCCTATCGTGGCGCCGCACGCGCCGCCGCTGCTGAACGGCTGCCCCATGGTGCGACTTCGCCCGGCAAACGCAGCGCCACTCGCTACCGCTCGGATTCCGCGCGTCTGCGACGCGGCATGAGAGCGCGTTTCGTCGCAGACGCCCAGGGACCTGCGCCTCTACCCCACCCCGCGCGTGGCGAGGGACCCTGGACGCGATGAAGGAGGTCAGCATGTTCGCTCGTGTTCTTCGCGTGGTCGCGGTGGGGTTGGTGGCACTGTTCGGCACGGTCGCGGGGCTCTTCATCGCAGGTGAGACGTTCGCGGATCCCGGTGGGTGGGAAGCCGTGGTCCTCACCGCCGCATGGGCCGTGCCCTTGATCGCTCTGAGTGTCCTGGCGGTGGTGCGGCCCGGCCCCAGCTCGAGGGCGCTCCCCATCGTGCTGGCGGTGGTGGCTGTGTGGGTGATCGTCGACGGTCTCGCCCACGTCACTGACCGAGACGCCTGGGGTCCGGTCGGTGCCATCTCGATGTTCGCCGTCTTGGTCCCTTGCGGCCTGCTGGGTGTCCACCGGGCGGCTGAAGCCGGATGGCTCCTGCTGGCCGGTTCGGCCGCGCAGCTCGTGGCGACCGTGGCAGGCATGGACCGTGCTGGCGGACAGAGCCTGCGGTCCGCCCTCGGCGGTTCGACAGGGGCGATCGTCCTGCCGTTCCTGATGCTGGCGGCGGCGTTCCTGGCGGTCGCCGCGGCCGAGCGGTGGACGGGTCACGCCCACGGCGGTGACCAGAGACTCCGCCACGCCCACTGAGGCAATCCGCTCCGCCTTGGGCCAGCGGGACAGACAACCCCGAGCGGTCGTGGCTGTACAGCTCATCGACAAGACCGCGCGGATCGCGGCAGACGCATGCGGTGTGGGAAGCCTTCAGCCGGCCGTGGGTACGATGATGGTGTGGGGAAGGGACGTCATGGCGGCGGCGCCGACCATCGTGCCGACATAGTCACGTTGCCCTGGCGTTCCCGTCCGCGCGACACGCTGCGGGAGACGTTGGCGGGTCCCTCATGGCGCATCGTCATCTTCCCGTACATATTCGCTCCCATGATGATCGGGAAACTGCTTTGGCCGTTGTCGGGCGGCCCGGACACGTCACGAGTGGATTGGCTGGTCTTGATCATCACCCTTGTGCCTTGGGTGTTCTTGGCGGCGTGGACTCGAAGGCCGGCTTCATCCAAACCTTGACGTCGAAAGGCACCGGACGTCGCCGCCGTCCGAGCAGCCCCTAGATCGGCAGCGGAGGTAGTCGGAAGCGCAGAGGCGTCGGGCGCCTTTGAATCTCAGATACTGACGAAACGCGGCAGACAACGACGAGCCCTCAGCCGTGTGGGCGTTGTCGCGCTTCGGGAGGCCGGTCCTCTGCGCACATGTCCTGACCGGTCATGCCAAGGCGAAGTCTGCGTTGTCTGTCCAGAGATTTTCCTAACCAGCCACCCAGTCAGGATGGATTGGCCTAGGTTGTCGGCGCGGGACCGCGTGGGCTCCTGCCATGCTCGAACCTGGGGGGACGTTGTACCGTCGGAGGCTCGCAGCCCTGGTGTCGTGTGTGCTGGCCGCCCTTGTGGGCCTGGCCGTGGCCGCCCCGGCCCAGGCGAGTGGTGTGTCGATCACGATCACGAGTCCTTCGGTGAGGGACGTTGTCTCAGGACAGTTCACTGTGACGTTCCAGGTCGCGGCGACCGCCCCGACGCAGCTGTCGTCGTACGAGGCCTACGTCGGCCGTCGCCTTGTGCGGGGTTCGCTGCTCAGCTGCAACTCTGCGTGCACCTACCCCGTCAGCTTCACGGTCGACTCGGCCACCAGCACCTGGCCGGTGCTGCGGACGCAGTCGAGCAACGGCCAGATCGACGACGGACCGCAGCAGATCCAAGTCCAGGCCTACGGGTTTGGCACGTGGGTCGCGGCGGGGACCTCGACCGTCGTCGTCAACAACCTCCGACCCACCGTCGCGCTGGCGGCTCCGACGCTGCCGCCGACGGTCACGGACGGCCGCGCGCTGGCCGATAAATCAGTTCGACTCGAGGTAACGCCAGGGACGACGGCACCAGGTGCGGTGGTCACGGCCGTGGACGCGGTCTCGGGCCCGTACACCCTCACGACCATCGCACCGCTCCAGCCGGGTGACCCGTGGATCGTGGAGGCGGATACCAGTCAATGGCCGGAAGGGCCGGCCAACCTCGACGTCAGCGTTCTGGACAGCACGGGAAAGCGGAGCAACCCGGCGCCCCATGACCTCATGGTCATCCACGGCTTTACGCTCTTCGGGCCCGCTTTGGACACCCCCGTGTATGACGACGCCACGCCTCCAGTCGACCTCAGCTACGGCTACGGTCAGTACGTTGTGAACACCTGGCCGGTGCTAGTTGAGACCTTCGTGGACGGCATCTCGGCGAACCGCCAGACGTTCACCCAGGCCGACCAGTCGACCCGGCCGGGCGTGGTCACCGCGGTCGTCCCCGGCGTCCTGGCGGCGGGCACCCATCAAATGACGTTCGTGGTCACCGACAACCGCGGGATGAGCGAACAGCTGGTCCGTCAGGTGAGTGTGATGACCTCCGCCAGTGTCAGCTGGCTATCGGGCACCAACCAAGTGGGCGTCGTGGGTAGCCCGATGAGGCTGACCGCGCAGGCCAGCACCGCCTACGGGTCCGTGCTCGCTTGGCAGCTGCAGAATGCGGACACCGGTGAGGTGTTGACCATGCCGAGCTGCTCGGCAGACCCGTGCCCGACGACCCAGACGCAGACGTTGACGTTCACGCCTCGAACCGCAGGCGTCCTCCATCTGCGACTTCAGATCATGTTCGGGCCGGTCAATCGCCCTGCGAGAGTCCTGACCACGTCGGTGACCGTGTTGCCGGCGCCCACCGACTTCACGGGAGATCGCCAGCCAGACGTGCTGGCGCGAGACAATGCCGGCCGACTTCTGCTCTTCCGCGGGAACGGCAAGGGAGGCTGGGCAGCCCCCGGAGTCGTGATCGGTACTGGCTGGCAAGGCTTCACAAGTATCGTCAGCAACGGTGATCTGAACGGTGACCTCACCCCGGACATCATGGCTCGTGGCTATGCCGGGCAAATGTGGGTCTACGGCACGAATGGCCGCGGTGGTTGGTCGGGAACCGGCGAACCGTCGGCCCTCATCCTTCCGGGCTACACGGTCATCTCCGGGGTCGGCGACTTCGACGGAGACGGACACACCGACGTAATCGCCCGGGACACCGCGGGACGACTCTGGCTCAACTCCGGAAGTCGCTCCTGGCGCAACCCTGTCCAAATCGGCACGGGATGGCAGGGATTCACCTCCATCTTCTCCACTGGCGACTTCGACGGAGACGGTCACGTGGACGTCCTGGCTCGAATCTCCGACGGTCGCCTCATGCTCTACCGCGGCAACGGCAAGGGTGGCTGGGCCGCCGCTGGCAAGGTCATCGGGACTGGATGGTCGATCTTCACTGCCCTCGCCGGGATCGGCGACTTCGACGGAGACGGACACAGGGACGTCCTGGCTCGCACCTCCGACGGTCGGCTCCTTCTCTACCGGGGAAACGGTGCAGGCGGCTGGGCCGGCTCCGGGCAAGCCATAGGCAGTGGCTGGCAGGGGTTCAACGCCATCATCGGGGTCGGCTGACGCGCGACACCCTCCGGGGTCAGCCTCAGCGTGCGGGAACGCCCTCGCGACCACCAAGGTTCGCTCAACTTCAAGCGTCGAGATGGTCCGATTGTGCCCGGGATCTGGGAACTGGCCGTGCAGAGGCTCGTGGCGTTACCCCCTCGCGAACTGAGCTCTTGGACCCCGCACCCAGCGCTCGTGCGAGCGAGAACTCCACGGCGTCGTTGGAGGCACTCGTCGGCGCACCCAGGAGGACTGCGCTTGAGAACGAGATGCTGGACGGTCTGAACGAGGCTGATCCGGGCGGGCCGGGCTGCCGCCGACGCGGACTGACATATGTCAGGCATTCCTCGATTTGGCCTCAAGCGGGAGGGTGGCGGGCCTAGCGTGCCTCGTCGACGGGGACTACGACTACCGCAGGGGAGGCGGGATCATGGACTCTGAGCCGGGCGACCATGACGGTGTCGTCGCCGGGGACCACAGCCCACACGCGCGGATGCCCATCGGCACCTATCGGAAGCTTCGTCGCCAGATGATCATGTTGACGGTTGTGGTGGCGGGGCTGCTCGTCTTCGTTGTCGACAGCGTGGTGTCCGCCGTGCCGGATCGGAACTGGCTGGAGCTGTGCGCCGCAATACCGACTCTGCTTCTGCTGCTGTGGGTGCTTTACAAGATCATCAGGGGTTGGGTGGTGGCGCTGCCGGCTGTGAAGCCAGAGGATGCGCCCACCTCGATGCGGCCCTCGCCCGGCGGACACTGAGGACGTCATCGTGAGCAGGGGTGTTCTGGCTCGGCCACGAGGAACAACTCGGCAACGAGTCATCTCCGGCTGGGCCATCGCGGCCTTGTGGACGACGTACGGCACCGTGTCGTGGCCCGCGCACCCTGAGTGGCCTACCTGGCAGCACCTGTTGCACATGGTGCCCGCCCTGCTGTTTATGTCGATGGCACTTCGGCGCACGCTTAATCGCCGCCGGCAGCTCGCGGGTGAGGCCGCTGGCCAGAAGTAGGCAACCGAGCGACGCTGACGAAATCGCGTGTAGAACGTGCCTACTTCCGGTCTCGGCAAGGCCGCGGGTCGTGTTCGTCTGCGAAGGGGGTTACGAGCTCGCTCAGGGACACGGGGCGGCATTGCCTTTCATCGGGTTCGGCCTTCTAATGGCCGCCGTGGGAACGGCCGCCCTTCCGCAGGTGTCCAACATGCTCAGGAAGCGGTCGGCCAAGCGCCACGCGACGTAGTCCGTCCCTCCGCCGCTGTCGGCCGCCGGCAAGACCTCTCGCGGATCGCGGCATGAGCGGATGTTGCCGTCCGCTATGAGGGGGTGGCCCCCCGCATGAGCCGAATCGGTTGCGGATACCGCCACCAGATTCCCCGGCTTGCTTGGATCGCGCCCCGAATCGCGAAGGCAAACATGAGCCCGTCGATGAGTATCGCTCCCGGGATCGCGACGAACAGCCACACGGGTGGGTTGGGGTCGTCGGGGTTGAGTGCGCTGATCACGATGAGCGGACCCAGGATCAGGTTCCAGATGATGGTGAAGAGGATCTGAGCGTTCAGGGCCTCGGTCGCGTGGTGGCGAACGAATGGGTCATCCTTAGCGGCCGTGAGCCGTATGACGATGGCCGCGATGAGGGGCAGAGCCAAGAAGCTGAGGTGGGAAAGGACAGCCCAAGTGCGGTCTGCATGGGGCCGGGGCATGAGGTGCGCGGTCCAGCCGAGCCCATCCCACCAGCGAGTGTCACCGGCTCCGTCCATGTACCAACCCGGAGGCGGCTGCCGGGGGGTGCACGGTAGCTGTGGCTCTGTGGACTCCGGTTCGGCGTTGCTCACGGGCGGCAGTTTGCCGCATCGACGGGACCGACGTGCCGAGTCCGTCCTACCCCCCAACACCTCAGTTGATCATCCGGAGCGGGCATGGGAGCCAGCGCGCGTCGCGGCATGAGCGGACGTTGCGCGCTCAGGAGGCTGCCGACGTGGTCGCGTAGGGCTGAGTTCGGGAAACGTCGGTTCTGTTGGGGGTCCGCTCCCGTATCGTGTGCCGGCGTGGGGGCCAAGGGTTCGTCGTCAGTGGTGGAGTGTCCTCGGTGCGGCGCCGATGTCGTGCAACCCGTGGCGTCGTCCCGTCCGTGGTGTGTGTCCTGTGAGTGGGGCCTGCGCGAGTACGACCCGGCGATGGCACCGTTTCGCGGTACCAGCCTGCTGGGGCGGGTGGGGTTCTGGCAGGGTCGCCGGCTCGACGAGCGGCTGCTTCGGGAACTGAGCAGCGACCCCGTCCAGACACCGCAAACGTCGTTGGGCTTCTGGTGGCTGCTGGGGATGTCCCTGATCGTCGTGGTCCTGGACCTGGCCTGCCTCGTGGCGGCCGTGTGGGTATGGGTGGAGACGCCTTGGCCCAAGGGTGTCCAGCTGGTGGTGAGCTTGGGATTGCTCGGACTCGCCGTCGGCCTGTTGCCGACACCCATGCGGGCGCCCAAGGCGGGTCGGATCCCCGACGGGCAGGGAACTCGCCTTCGAGGCCTGGTCGACGAGGTCGCAGCCGCAGTCGGTGCGGAGACGCCGGACCTCATCGTGATCGACCTGAGTGTCAACGCAGCCGTTGCCCGCTACGGGTGGCGCCAGCAGACGCTCCTCATCATCGGGGCGCCGCTGTGGGCGATGCTCACGCCCGCCGGTCGCCTGGCCGTGCTCGCGCACGAACTCGGTCACATCGTCAACAAAGATCCGATGCGCTCGGTGCTCACGTTCCCGGCCCGGAGCTTCGGCGCTCGGGCGATCGCAGCCACTGGCGGTCGAAACCCGTGGGCCCGAGCTCTGGCTGGGACTGACAGGGCCGCGTGGAGCGGGGCCGGGCTGGGGGGTGTACTGGTCCATGGGTCACTTGCCCTCATCAATACCTTCGGGGCCACGATCCAGCTGCTCGTCGACAGCGTCGCCATGCCCGACAGCCGCCGTGCCGAGTATCTGGCCGACCTCAAGGCGCGGCAAGTCGCCGGTAGCGAGGCGTTCATCGCCAGCTCGGAGCGGCTGCTTCTCAGCGACGGGATCCTGCAGGACCTGTGGGATCTCGCACCACGCCTGGAGGCCCACGAACTTCCTCAGGCCATCGAGACATCAGCTAGGCGACAGGCCAAAGACCTAATGAAGCACAGGCAGGCGACGCTCCGGTCCACCGACCTCTGGAGCACCCACCCGGCCGAAGGTGACCGGATGACCCTCGTGGAGGCCCTTCCTCAACTCCCAGCCAGCCTGCACGTGTCGGGCGAGACGTGGGACGCGATCGACGCGGAGATGTCCGCTTGGTACGCGCACCTCCATCGCAAGCTGCTGGGCACCCGCGACCGCATCGCCGCTAGCTAGTCGGCATACGCACGGTCCGCGGTGTCGACGACGGTTGAAAACGAAGCCATAACGACGGTCGAAAACGAGGCCACCCAGACAGATTGGATGGGTGATCTCTGTGGAGGATTGGGCTCT